>JAPFCO010000425.1 GCA_026169505.1 Pseudogracilibacillus sp. | reverse complement strand
TTGAATAATCTTTTGTAACGTGAATTATTTGCACTTGCTGCAACAACTGCATCAAAACCAAATCCAATACAATTAACAAAGTAGTTATCCTTTAGTTGATTTGTCTCATATACACCGAGCCAATAATCTAACGTTTTCACATTATTTTTAATCACATTCAATGTTTCCTTAGGATCTTGCTTTAGACGAAAACCTCTAGCAAAATCATTACCAGAACCCCCTGGTATAAAAGAGATCGGCACATCATATAACTTCATCCCATTCATTACTTCATGTAATGTTCCGTCACCGCCAATAATAACTATCCCTTCAACAAGTTGCCCATTGATTGTTTCGTTTATTTCTGCTGCTATTATTTCAGCATGTCCACTATATTCAGTATAATAGTGGATCGGATTTAATTGTACATATTCTGGATCTTTTAAAAGCTGTACATGAATCTTTTTTGCGCGCCCATTTCCGGCAATGGGATTTATAATGAAAATATACATTTATGTCTCCTTGAAACTCTCCATTGTCATAAAGGAATCATCATTTTGGGTCCATTCTGGTCTTCTAACAGACGTACTATGACAATGATGTAATAATGCTTCCATTGATGTTAACTGGACATTTTTTAATGGTGATTGTAAGGATCTTTTTTTCGAGAACCATTCCTCATAATTTCTTTTTCCAATAAGGTTCGTTTCATACGGTTCAGTGTGGTATAGGAAGTCATTCGTTTCAGACAACACTGTTTTATGTATAGGAAAATCAACATCATGCACTTTTAAAATACTAGATACTATTTGTTCTGTTCGTTTTAAAGCGATAAGTGGACTAATCATCGATTGCGTTTGTCCCTTTGATTCAACTTTCCAAGAGTGGCCTTCATTTACGATAATCGTTGCTTGAGAAACTTCTTTGATTACATGAATGATTTCGATACCAATTGGACTTATGAGAATTATTTCTCCGTCCATTGGTGCCTTTTTCACGGAAAAAAGTGGATAATATAATAATAAATAAATATCGGGAAAGCGTTGTAGAAAATACGTTAACGTTTCATCATATACATGTTTTTGATCTGTATATGACTGATGCGAAATCGTCGAGGTTGCCCATTTATACTGAAATGGTAATAGTTCATTTAAAAACAATTGAATTAATTGCTCTTTCGTTTTTGGTAAATCTTTTTTACTTGTTTCTCGTTCTACATGATCTTCTGTTGTTTTTTTAGAAAAAAGAGAAAAATTACTAAATCGTCGTTTATTTATATTGCTATTGGTATTGTTTTTTTCTGCTTCATCATTTTGATGTACCGTTTCTTTTGCATCAAGCCATGACTGATGAAATTGCTGCCAATTCTCCTGTTTCAAGCGAATAAATTGAGTAGGATAATGAAACGGATTGGATTCATATCTTGATATATAATCATATAATTTAACTAACTGGGCCATCTCATCTCCTCCTATT
>JAPFCO010000171.1 GCA_026169505.1 Pseudogracilibacillus sp. | reverse complement strand
TAGAATTATTTTTGTTCGGTGTAAAGAAATTGTATGAATTTTAGCGTTTAGCTTTAATCAACACTTTGGACAGGGATAGTAATACATTGTGCATATAGCACTAGGAGGAAACAATAATGGAACAAGGTACAGTAAAATGGTTTAATGCAGACAAAGGTTTTGGATTTATCGAGCGTGAAGATGGGGACGATGTATTCGTACATTTCTCTGCTATCCAGAGTGATGGTTTCAAATCTTTAGACGAAGGCGAAAGCGTAACTTTCGAAATTGAAGAAGGTCAGCGTGGCCCTCAAGCTACAAACGTTCAAAAAGCATAACTTTTTCATAAGAAGCAATCAAACTCAATAAAGAGTTTGATTGCTTTTTTTTTATCTGTTTTTTGAATTATTTTGGAAAGGATAACGTATTGTGCGTAAACTTAGCTCCATCTCTAGAATAGACTTGTGAAGGTAAATTCATTTTTCTAAATATATTTTGTCCAAATATGTATAATAGGTACTAATCATACGTTGAGTTATTCGTAGTTATATTTAGATGACGTACCATTCTTTCCATGCCCCAGTGTTTTATAAAATACCAAAAATATAAGGATGATTAAATGACAAACTCAAAGGAAATAGGTTGGAATTTTGATAATAGCTATGCAAACTTACCAGATGTCTTTTATACAAGGTCGAGTCCAACCCCAGCAAAAGATCCTAGTATTGTTTTTTTGAATAAACCATTAGCATCATCACTTGGTTTACATAGCGATGCTCTTCAAAAAGAAGATGGTGTACAAAACCTTGCTGGAAACAAGCTCCCTGATGGAGCGATGAACATAGCCCAAGCATATGCCGGTCATCAATTCGGTAATTTCACAAAACTGGGAGATGGACGTGCGATGATGCTTGGCGAGCAAATTACACCACAAAGTGAGCGATTTGATATCCAACTAAAAGGTGCAGGTAGAACAGTTTATTCTCGCGGTGGTGACGGACAAGCTGCAATTGGACCAATGCTTCGTGAGTATCTTATAAGTGAAGCGATGTATGCACTCAACATTCCTACGACAAGAGGACTTGCTGTTATAAAAACAAAGGACCCTGTCTACCGTGAGACAGAGTTGTCCAGAGGTATTCTTACACGCATTGCCAAAAGTCATGTCCGTGTAGGTACCTTTCAATACGCACTGACTCTGGACGATGATGATGCTTTAAAAGCACTTGCGGATTATACAATCGATCGCCATTATCCTTATCTAAAGGAAGAGACTTCGCCATACCTTTCCTTATTAGAACAAGTTATGGAGCGCCAAGCAGCATTAATTGCCAAATGGCAACTTGTCGGCTTCATCCATGGGGTAATGAATACAGATAATATGACCATTAGTGGAGAAACGATCGATTATGGACCTTGTGCTTTTATGAACACCTTTGATTTAAATACTGTTTACAGTTCCATCGATATTCAAGGACGCTATAAGTACGGTAATCAACCAGCGATTGCCAACTGGAATCTTGCCCGATTTGCCGAGACACTCTTACCTTTACTTCATCGTGATGAAGAGTCCGCAATCAAACAAGCAGAAGAAGTTATTCAGAAATTCCATTCTGTTTTTAATGACTATTGGCTCGATGGTATGCGAGCAAAGCTTGGGCTTTTTGAGAAAGAAAATGAAGATAAGGTTTTGTTCGAAGACCTGTTAGATGCAATGAAGAAATATAAAGCAGATTATACAGATACATTTTTAGCACTTACCAATAACGAGCTAGAAGGCATGGTATTATTTCAATCCGAAGATTTTTTAAATTGGCATGAACAATGGAATAAAAGATTACAAAAACAGAATAAACCCATGCATGAAGTGAATGAGTTAATGCGAAATCATAATCCGGCATTGATTCCAAGAAATCATTTAGTTGAACATGCATTAGAAGCTGCCGTCGATAGAGATGATTATCATGAAATGGAGCAACTATTAGATGCATTATCAAATCCATTTGCACATTCAGCTAAACAAGCAGCATATGCAAAAACACCAGTTCCCACAGAGCCTTATCAAACATTTTGCGGAACGTGAAGGCTGATTCCTAATGATACAAATCACTCAAAACTTATAAAAACATCCCGGCTAAAGGTAATTTGTATATGTCCTTTAGCAGGGATATTATTTATTTTCAAATGTCTATTACTACCCATTTCAACGTCCCTATATCTATGGAATCATCCATGAAATACCAACGTGCATGTCGAGAATTAATTCTTATATATCTATTTAGAGAGTAAACAGAATAACGATGAAATAAAGAACCATGAAAATTAATCCTACAGGAAATGCAAAACGTGCATATTCTAAACTAGTAATTTTCAGTTTACCTGCAGCGATAATATTAGGTATATTTCCCGGAATAAGCATACCACCACTAACTATCAATCCAAGTAATAATGCTTTAATCGTTGGTTCGCTCATTGCTGGACTTACTTCAGCTGCTGCAAGCGTAGCATTATCAAGCACAGCAGAAATCATGTTAATCCAGTATAATACAAGCGGATTCAAATCAAGCAAGTACTCTTCAATGAAAGGTTGGAACCCTGCTCCTAAAAACGTTAAAGCCATAACGAAAATGTATATTTTGAAGCTACGAATGATGATTTCACCATAAGACTCTTTTCCGGATTCAGGATCAGCGTCTTTTTTCACTTCCACTCCACCATTAGCACTCGAAATACTTGCAGCAGATTTGACTTTGGGTTTGATCATCAATGCAGCGAGGATTCCGAAAACTACAACACCCGGAATCACATATGCACCAAGTAAATTAAATAAGTAAAAAAAGCTTTCACTTAAACTTCCTACAACAATTGTTGATAATGGTTCACCAATTGGAGTTAATACAGCACCCATACCAATTGCATAACACGCTAGGATAACAAGTCTTATTTCAGATTTGCGGTCTAGCCCAAGCACACTGATAATTGATACGAGAATAACTGCAGCTACAATTGCTGTAATGATACTTGAAACTAGTCCGAGGATAATAACGAGCAATGCAATAAACAAACGATATGGTATCGCATTACTGACACCTACAATCCCTTTTTCAATCGGAGTTTTAAACCAACGAAAAAGGAGTCCTGCTACTAATACAGCTATCGTAATATTGATTGGATCGACCAAAGCACCTTTCACTAGATCCCAAGTCATTACCTGACTAACGAGTACCGAAAGCGTTCCCATAATAAATAAAAATACCTCTAAATTGCGCTCTACTAACTTCGTAAATGGAAGGAATAGAACTAATAACAATATGATGATTAAACCGAAGATCATATAAATTTCCCCCTTAGTTTCAATAATAAATATAAACAGAATTACTATATGTATGTCCTGTTTTAACTAGCAACGATCACCGCTTTTTATAAGACATTCTGCCCCCCTCCAACGCATATTTTAAAAAACACAAAAGGAGTCCCTCAACCAGCGGGCATAATTACCCCTTGGTGACAGACTCCTCCTATAGTTCGTACAAAATATTCAGTTTAGGTAATATGCTTATTAAAATTACTTTACCATATTATGAATTTCTTTGCAAAGCTTTTTTAGAACATAATGACTATTTTTGTTAACCTATTGGTAAATAAAGTATGTCTATATTACACTAATATTAGTGTAATATAGACATAATCAATTTCATCATACGGATTTATCGTCACAACGCTATAGAATACAGTGTCGCGGCTAATTTTTGTATTTATGAAATTACTTCAGCTAGTAGAATATTTCAACCATCTTTTAGCTTCTACATGATATCACAACCAGGAGGAATAGAAATGGAACAAAAAATTAAAGAACTGACACTATTACTCTTATATGTAACATCTTGGGAAGATATGGAACTAAAATCGTTGAATGAAAGCAAAGGATTTAATGAAAAAATATCAAATGGACGATTAAGTGATCGCGCATCTAAATATTAGGCTGGAGTGTTTGTATCATGCTAATGTTAAAAAACATCCTTTTTCAATGAAGCCATTTTTTTAGTATAGTACGGAGGGGGTATTGAATGAAGACATTAGAACGAATTAGTAATGTTGTAGGAAGTACATTTGTCGTTTGGGTTATCTTATTCGCTATCCTCGCATATGTTTTTCCTGGTGGATTTACATGGATTGCTCCACATATTTCTTTAGTACTTGGAATTATCATGTTCGGTATGGGCCTAACATTGTCTCTGGAAGACTTTAAAGGGATAGTAAAAGCTCCTAAAAGTGTATTAATTGGCGTCTTTGCACAATATACGATTATGCCGCTATTAGCTTTTGGCTTAGCCAACTTATTTCAGTTACCTTCCGAGGTTGCTGTCGGTGTCATTTTAGTTGGATGTTGCCCTGGAGGAACTGCTTCAAATGTCATCACATTTTTAGCGAAAGGAAACACCGCATTATCTGTTACCATTACCACTGTTTCTACTTTGCTAGCACCCTTTTTAACACCAGCCTTAACTTTACTCTTTGCTAGTAAATGGTTACCGGTTTCTGCGGGAGATATGTTTTTATCTATCATACAAATTGTACTTATTCCGATTGCCTTAGGTATTGTTGTTCAAATATTTTTTCATAAACAAGTAGAACAGAGTGTTAAAGTACTACCACTTATTTCTGTTATTGGCATCGTAGCCGCTGCTTCTGCAGTAGTAGCTGTAAATACAGACAATATTGCTAAAACTGGTCTATTAATATTTTCCGTTGTCATCTTACATAATGTCCTTGGCTTGCTCCTAGGATTTTTATTAGCGAAAGTTTTAAGATTAGATTTTCGTGATCAAAAGGCAGTTTCTATCGAGGTTGGCATGCAAAATTCCGGTCTCGGATCAGCACTCGCCTTAGCACATTTTGCTCCAGTCGCAGCTGTTCCAAGTGCATTATTTAGTGTGTGGCATAATATTTCTGGCTCATTACTTGCTTCATGGTGGGGTAAAAAGAGTTCCGATGAAGAGGGATAAAAAAGTTTAATATTTTTTGTTTGGCCAGTCACCCTCTCACATCGCCAAGTTATACGCTTAAAAAAATCAGTGGAGTTAATGAGAAATTCTACTGCTTTATAAAACGATTCCACCACTCATAACATTGACTTTTACCTTCGGGTTAACCAGGATATGCTCATAATAATCTTCTCCCTCTATTTCTTTCCAGATAGACGGGTGATAAGCAATTAATTCTCTACCTAACCCAAGTACGTCACTTTTATTTGTTGCGAGTTTTTCAAACAAAGTAGCAGCTTTTTCAGTAAGTATCTTTGATAATTGTTCATTCAAAAAATGGATCATTTCCTGTTTATCTAAATCGTCCGGGGGATAGTCAACGATCTCCACATCCAATTGAAGCGTTATATTAGCATGTACCTTTTCTTCCTTTTTCAGGTTAAGATTTCTTGATACACTTTTCACATTAAAACTTACGAATTCATTATCTTTCTCATTCAATTCCTCTGTCAAGATTGCTTTTTCAGATCGTTCTTCCATAAAGAGTAATAATAATGTGCTTTCATCAGGGGTAAGGAATTGTCCAGTGAAACTGTCATCATGGAAAAGAGCAACCCCTTTCATCTTAACTTGGTTATTTTCCTCATCTAAACCTAGATAAGGAAGAGCGAAATCTTTTCCTTCATCAAATAAATAAGTGCGAATCGCTCGCAGTGTCAACTCTTGGCTCTCGGTATGCTTTTCACTGCTTCTAATCATTTCATACAAGTATTCCCCTTTTTCAATTTCATTTTCTTGAAAATGGGTAATTAATTCATTTGCGCTGCTGTCTGTTATAGCAAGTTTGGCGTCTATATTCACCCTTGGATCACGAAAAACAGAGTCTAACACATTGTTGATATTTTCTTTTGCTACTTCGTTTCCTAAGATTAAAATCCTTCCTTTAGCGGGGTCGAAATTGCCTGCTACGCTTCGATCAATTGTCATACTGGTCTCTCTTATCGAGTTTCCTTTTCCGGTTACCAGCTCATCCGATATGGATATTTCCCCTCTGCTTGACTCACTAATATTCATATCTCTAATAAATGAAGTTGTTAGATAATTACGATCCTCATCCAAGTCAAAACCTGATAAATACACCGTACGGGAATCCCTCAGCAGTTTTTCATCCCAGCACCCAATTAGGAGTGGAAGAATAAAGAAAATCATCAAGAGCCTAGTTTTTCTCATAGATGGATGTCGCCTCCCTTTTAAAAGTAACTGTTATTAAAAGTAGTATGAGAGGGATTACGAAACCAAAAATTAAACTTAATTGTTTTAGCCATTTTTTAAGCGTAGTAATCTCCATATAATAAAATGTAATAGAAATAATAAAGACAAATACTCCAAACAGAACTACAGCAATTTTATGTTTGATATGGAGTACTTTACTAATTCCCATGCCTGCAGAAAAAGAGTAACTGATAATCGTCATTAAAACTACCGGGCCCCATATAGACAGAATTAACAAATCCAATCGACTTAAAACGTGGATGCTAATTGCACTTAGTATATATAGAACAGGCTCTGACGTAATTTTCATTTCTTCAGGACTAAGCATCATCGTACTTATAATTACGATATACATGAAAAAAACAGTTACAAATAATACAGCAAAAAACGCCCCTTTCAGTGCCGAAATATGTTTAGACTGCTTTATAAAGGCAAAGTAAATGAGTAACGTTTCAAATCCTATGAAGGATATAAATACATCACTTGTACTTTTAAGAATATTCCAGCCACCACTGGCACCAATAGGGAAGATATAACGAATATCGATGGTTGGATCACGATAAACAAGGAGCGTAATAATAAATAAAAACAGGATGAATAGAAATAGGAAGGAAAATAAAGATACTATATTTTTTATCGTACAAACACTTCCATAAATAAGTAGAACGACCCCAATCAAAACCAATACCCAACCCGGGGTTTCGGGGAGTATCCATCGTTTCAAAGTATCCGTAAATATAATCAAGGTATAACAAACTATCGCCAGAAAGTAAATAATATATAAAATATTGATAACCGTTCCAGGAATACTCCCTAAAATTACCTTAGAGAAATCAAATAGTGTTAGATTAGGAAACTTTCTGCATAGTAACCATAAGAACAGTACAATGAATTGAATAAAGACTCCAGAAATTAATATGGAAATCCATCCATCGCTATCTGCTACTTTATTTGTTTCGTAAGGTAAGGATAACAAACCAACACCCACCATTGTTTGTGCTAGTATAAAAAATAAACCGATTGAACTAATACGACTCTTCACTTTCATCCTGCTTCCACCCCCGTGTTCGTTTATTTCCCTTGAAATAAGGAGGTTTTTTAAGTTGTTTATTCATCATCCATGAAGGCACCCGAATGATCGTATCTTTAAAATCCTTTACTTTCAATGGAGCAAAAGGTGAAAAATACGGGTAGCCGAAAGAAGTAAGGCGTGACAAGTGAATTAACATAAATGACAGTCCAATGAAGATTCCAAAAAAACCGAACGTTGCTGCCAAAAGCATTAAAGGCAATCCCAAAACACGAATCGAACTGCTCATTTCAATATTTGGCTGAACAAAAGAAGAGACTGCTGTTAATGCAACAACAATAAGTCCACCATAAGAAACAATACCACCTTCAACCATTGCAGTTCCTAGGACTACCCCTCCAACGATCCCAAAAGTTACAGCGACGGAAGGCGGTAATCGAATAGAAGCCTCTCTAAGTAACTCTAAGGAAAGTTGCATAATCATTAATTCTATAATTGGTCGAAATGGAACGTAGCTTAATGAAGATTGTAACGAATAAACAAGCTCCAAAGGAATTACCTCGTAATGAAATGAAACGAAAGCAATATATAAAGCCGGTAAAATAAGTGCATTGATATAGCTGAATAGGCGTATTAACCTAAAAAACGAACCTAGCCCCCAACGAGTAGTATAGTCATCCGGTGATTGAAAAAATGTCATAAAAGTTGCTGGCAATATAATTACATTAGGGCTTCCATCTATGAGTAAAACAACTCTCGCATCCTTTATATTTGCTGAACCACGATCTGGCCGTTCTGTAAGTAATAGTTGGGGAAATGGAGAAAATGCATGATCCTCCATCCAATCTTGAATATCCCCAGCTGATCGGATGGAATCAAGAGTAATACTTTGTATCCGTTTTTCAACCTTTTTAATGACTTCTGGATCTACCAGATGATCTAAAAAAACGAGAGATACATCTGTAGTCGTTGAGGAACCCAATGTATATTTTCTAACAGTGAAACTCGGCGATTTAGTTATTTTACGGAGTAAGTAAATGTTTTTGTCTAAGCTTTCAACAAAACCTACATGCGACCCAAGGATTGTTTTTTCTATGATAGGTTCTGATATTTCTCTATCGGTTGATGCGTCCGCTTTAAGTAGGAACCCTTCCCTATTTTCATCCTTTTTTATAAGCAGACAATAACCATCCAAAAGTCCATAGATAACTTCTTCATTACTTTGAGTACTATTGACCTCCTCGCTGTATAGTTCGTTTAAAATATCGTTATTTTCTATTTTTATAAGTGGCTCAATTATTTTTGATTCAAGTTTTTCCTGATCAACTAATGAATCGATATAAAGTATTATATAGATCTGATTATTACTATGTATTTCACGATCTTTTAAATCGCTCGTATGATTCAATTGACTTTTAATATGTTTTACTGATAAATTCGCTTGATTTATCAGTGGTTCTTTGGATATATTCTTTTTAGTCACAATGCTACGCACCCCTATTAACCATTCTGGATAGTAGTATATGGAATTTGAATATAATCATGCGCAATAGCAGATGCGGAGTTTCTCAAGGGATATTGGGTGATCGGCTCCATGATAATCTGCGCCACCGTCAGTTCCTCTACCTGCTTTAATCCACTTATCAACTTTAGATATTCTTTTTATGCTCACCAAAAACACCCCGCTAGATAATCATATCAAAAGCTGTAAACGTCGCGACTTTATTTTAATTCTACATATTTTCACAGTTCTCGCGCCACTTCTTCATCCAGTATCTTTTTTCTTTCTTTCCAATCTGGCATCAATAGTTGTAGTTGATTAAAAAATGTAAAATCATGATCTGGATATTTGAAATGAAGTAATTCATGTAAAACAACATAGTCAATAAAAACAGGGCGCAATGATTAAATCTTTATTTAAAATGACCTTATTTCCTTACTCGCTTACTCCATATTGTTTTTCACATCTTGTTTTCATGCCGATCCACTTTAACTTGATGTATAATCATTTGTTCAATTTCGACAGAGGCTTTCCCTAATATTTCATTTATTGCTTGGTCGTTGTTCTTCTGATATTTAACACATTCCTCTGTCATTACATCATAAATAATTTAATCACCCTATATTTAAGGTGTTTTCTACGACCTTTTTCGCTTTTACCATCATCGTATGTTATATATATTACCTTTGATTGCACATTCACCTGAACTTTAGTTAAATGAAAACAAGCAGTATTTTTCAATCATTTTCTGTACATGAAAGGAAGTTAATAGATTGGCTAATCAAAATGATAAGATTGGGAAGTGGAGTTTGTATGGCACGATCGGCGGAGCCTTCATTTTAGGTAGTCTTTACACTATTGTCGATAAGGGAATAAAGGCTTATATCGTTGATTGGATTCCTTTAGTAACTAGTATTATCATCTTTTTATTTGCAATGTTTATCATTGGTTTATTCCCTGAAAAATGGATACCCTGCATAACTGTTCTTTTTATTCTCGCTTTCATATTTTATATGCATCGCTCGTGGGTCTTAACTATATTTGTCGCAGTTCTATTGGGAATATACTATTTGGTAAACAAAACAGTTAAAAATGAGCGTATTTCTAAATGGATCCATATGATTCTTTTTATCGGGTTCCTATTTGTTTGGTCCCTTTTATATTAAAAATTTCCGATAAGAAAACGACTCTTATCGGAAGTTCCCTCTCATTATATAAATGATACATAATGTCTCCACTTACTATTCTAGAGAAATGACCAAACTATGAGTCAGTTGGTACAGTAAATGTAATTGTCGTTCCAACACCAAGCTCGCTTGTCACCTGCAATCCTTTGCCGTACAGCCGCTTCAAGCGTTGTTGTGTATTAACAATACCAATCCCCTGCTTCTGATCGGATGGAATGGTGAAAATCTGTTGCACCTTTTCCTCATCCATTCCGACACCGTTGTCCATAACGGAGATTTCCACATTGTCCTCTTTCTCTCGTATGCGTATTGTTACTAAGCCGCCATCAATTCGTTCCAATACTCCGTGATTGACTGCATTTTCTACTAATGTTTGTATTGATAAAGGCGGTATCATAACATTATCGACATCATCTATTTCCCATTTTATGTGTAATCGATCTCCAAATCGCTCCTTTTCAATATATAAATAGGATTCGAGCAAATCAAGTTCATATTTTAAAGGGACGACCTTGTCTAAGTTTTTTAAATAAAAACTGCTCTGCAAATAATGGGCGAACTTTTCTATCAGGCGAGCCATTCTCGACGTATCAATCTCGCTCAAGGAAACAATCGCGTTCAGCGTATTCAACAAGAAGTGCGGACGAATTTGCGCTTGAAGCCAGGCAGCTTCCATCCCTAATCGTTCATTGATAGATGCTTGTAAATTAGTTAAAGCATGTACCCGGACGTTTAACTCCACGGCATCAACTGGTTTTGTAACATAATCATTTGCACCTGCTATAAATCCAGTATAGACATCCTCGATATTACCTCGTGCTGTTAGAAGAAGAATCGGAAGTTCTGAGATAGAAAAACTCTCCCGAATGGAGCGAGTCAATTCATAACCAGACATAGATGGCATCATTACATCCGAAATAATTAAATCCCATTCTTTCCGTTCAAGTTGTTTTAATGCTTCTTTTCCACTAGTAACGATTTCTACTTCATATTGTTCTTCCGAAAGAATATTGGTCAATACATGCAAGTTCACTGGGTCATCGTCAATAGCCAATATTCTTGGTTTATAGGACGTGGTCGTATTATTAGTTAATGTTTCCATCATCGAATGCATAGCAACTGGTGTTTCTTTGAATACAAACTCACTTATCTCCATAGTTGGACTCGATTCTACTACTTGTCCTACAAAAGAAGCATCAGCTAATGGTAATGTGAATGTAAACACTGAACCTTCGCCTAAGGAGGTACTTGCTGTTATAATGCCCCCATGCATTTCCACTAACTGTCGACAGATACTCAAGCCAAGACCTAGGCCACCTCCTACTGCGGTAATACTGGAGTCATCTTGTTTATAAGCATCGAACACAGTTTGTAATGTTTGTTCATCCATTCCTATCCCTGTATCACTAATATGAATATGAACCATCCCCTCTTGCACGTCCGCATCGACGATAATCATACCTTCATCCGTATATTTCACCGCATTATGAAGAAGATTAAACAGAATTTGAATCACCCGATTTTTATCTGCTGCTACACTAGGTAAATCGTTCGGGATTTGAACTTCCATTTCGATATTTTTATTTTCAATAAGCACTTTTAACATATCAACTACACCCGAAGTGACGGCCTGTAGGTCAATACGCTCCCTTTGTAAACGAATCCTATGTTCCTTTAAGCGGGTAATATCTAATAGATCCTCCAAAGTCCGCGCCATATGATGTCCAATCGTCAATTGAAGTGTCAAGTCTTTTTGCGCTTTTTCATCCAAGTGATTCGATCTATTTTGTAAAAGCGACTGGGCGATATTAATAATCCCATGTAATGGATTCCTGAGTTCATGGGATGTATTTGCAAGGAAGTCATCTTTTTGTTTCATTTCTGCTTGAAGTTGACTGGTAAGCTCCTCATTGGAGGCATTTAAAGCTAATAGTTGTTTGTTTTGTTGCTCCGTTTTCCGAATTGACGCTGCAAAGTTTTTACTCATCAAGATGACATGGATTACTACGTAGACACCTACAGCAGGCAACATCAACGGTACTGACTGATACCAACCTTGTCCTAATGCGAAGTCATTAAAGAACGCTAGGAATATGATCCCCATTCCAATTAAATTTACCTTTGCATTTCTGTTATTATTACGAATACTCTTGGAAATTACATAAATCATGTAGAAGAAGGTAGGAATAGTTAAATAAAACACATTAAAAAATAGCGTCTGAAAAAATACAGGTTGTGTAAATAGAGTGGTAACAATGAGTCCTAGATGCACAGCAACCAACCCGTACATTATCTTTTTGGAAAATTCCTGCTCATGCCATTTCCACAATAAAATGACATACATCATGGAAGTCGCTTCTGTCAAAATATATTCTAATCTAGTACCCCAGAGCCAAGACATATCTAAAAATAAAGTCGTATAGTAAAAAGGCACAGCAAACAAAGCACGAACAGCTATGAGCATCGCAAATATTCCAAAGATAAAAAACACATGCTCTTGTCTACGATTCAAAGAAAATAAAACCATAAACAAACCAATAATAAAAATACTTCCATTAATAAAAATAGTGACGAACATATCTAGATTAAACTTTCGATCTACAATAGAGGCTTCGCCTAAATAAATAGAATTCTCAAACCCACCGCGAATGTGATCAAAACTAGATACTTGCATCGTGAGCAACAATTCATCCGCTTCCGCAATAAAATAACCCGTTTTCGGTGCCATTTCTGCAGTATGTGATGTTGTATCTTGCCCCACTACGCCATTTTCGGCGATTTTTGTTTGATCGATATAAAGTGTATATGCACTGTATTGAAATGGAATATGAATTGCTAATCTTTCCCCTACATATTCTTTAGGGATTTTGATTCTGGTACGATATGTACCAAATGAATTGATGTCTCCTGTTTGTGTCTCAAAAGAAGTAGGTAGTGAAACAATACTACTTTTGCCTGCAAGGAGCTCTTCGTTTACTTCATTAGGTGGTAACAATTCATGTTCAAAGAAACTCCATTCTCCATCTAAATCTATATAAAACCCTTTTGACTGTTGATCATCACTAACATCAAATAACACCGATTCCGCCGAGATACTAGGGGGATTTATTATTGTCATCATTAATATAATTACTATAAAAGTGAACCAATGTTGTTTATAATTCTGCCTCATTAAATGCTCCCCTATCTCCTATACGATCATTCATGTATAAAACTTGAATTTACATCATAGTTAAACCTATACCAGTACTATAATATCAATCAAATGGGTCCATCACAAGATTAAGAGAGATGTTAGAAGATCAAGGAATGGGAGATAATCCAAAAAGACCGCCCATGCAATAACATGAAACGGTCTAATGTATAATATTTTGCTCCAAAGTGCTATTCGATCATTAACTCATGATCCTAGGTATCTGATGATTCTAGCAATGATAAAAGCCGGTAGCCACGCTATAAGGAGTGATGTGAAATTAATTTCCCAAGGGAGCCAAAGTACTTCTGCCGTTAGGCCAAAAAAAACACCTGAAATGGCAATACTAATTGTAATGGCTATTGTAAACACAAAATAAGATAAAATGAGCAGCCTGAATTTTGCAATAAAGCGTAAAATACTCATGTACAAAACAATCATCGTACTAATACCTACATGAAGCGCTATCGTTGCTTCTTGGTCCCAGTAATCAATGTTTTCGCTATGTGCAAATACCATGTACCATCCTATAATTAATCCAAAAACGATAAATCCTATCCAAGCATACAATTGAATTTTTTTATCTCGTTCAGTGTGATATTGCCTAAGCATTTCATCGAATTCCTCGGAATTCCAATAAAATAAAGTATGTGTAAACTTATCCCATTTCATTTCTAGATGTTTCGTTGTATCTTCCAATAAGATGCTATCGTCCACTTGTTCAAATTTGATTTCATTTGGAAATCGATTATGTAAATCATATGCGGTTCGTAAATCGTACTCTGTTATATGAATTGGAATTTCATTGTTTCTTAAAAAATCCATCCAAGTATCTAATTCAACTTGCTTATAAACCTCTCGTGTCAAATATTTATTATGATGTTTGATAACAATTAAAAATCCGTATTTGTAAGTATTCCGAACTCTCCTACCAACAGCCACAGTAATCTTCTTTGTAATATTTCCAATTAATACATAGTTTATATTTTTGCTAACAATTTCTTTCGTTATTTCCTTTTCATCAAAATACATTTCTACAATTTTATCCTCATAAAATCGATAGCGATAATCCTTTTTATTGCTTCCATATATGTTACGAATGAGAGCATATGCAGATAGACCCATGAAAAGCACCACGAATGCAAATACAAATACTAAATCCATCGCATCTTTTTCGTTAGGGTGCAAAATATAATAAAAAAATCCATACAAACCGCCCAAACCAACTATTAGAAGTAAAATCACACACGCCCATAGAACGATTAAACCAAATGTAGAGAGTGACGCAGTATATTCCTTTCCTTTATGATCATGACTTTTTGTTGTATCTTTCACATACATCCCCCTCTATCATCTTTCCATCATTATATACGTTTTTATTTTCACGTGATTCCATAGAATAGGAATGATCATGAAAAATTACTTTCATTACTTATTCCTTCGAATCATGCTACATTAACTGAGTGACATGACATTTACTTATTTTAGCAAAGTACATCTTTTACTTAAATGGGGATTTAGAGCTAATTGTTTTATTAGCGCATATTTACTTCAGCTAAAAGCTTGCGGATGCAGGATAATGAATGTAGGAGGGCTTCTTTAAAATATATGCAAAATACTAGACACAGTAATTTTTATGATCTATTATGGTTGCTTGTTGTCTTTTAAATGAGTTACTAGTAAAGGATGTGCTTATGATTCAACTAAAATACTCACGTCAAACGATATTAACGTTTTTTATGATATCTACTTTTGCGATCGGAATGACCGAATATGTTGTGACAGGCTTATTGACTCAATTTGCAAATGACTTTCAAGTCCCTGTCTCTACAACTGGTTTACTATTAAGTGCATATGCAATAGGTGTTGCAATTTTCGGGCCACTTTTAAGAGTGGTGACGATTAAATTTTCGCCAAAGCCGCTTTTAATCGCAATGATGATCTTATTTATCTTTAGTAATATCATGGCTGCAATGGCACCTACTTTTAATATATTGATTTTATCGAGATTATGCTCTGCCATCATGCACGCCCCTTTTTTCGGGCTTTGTATGTCAATGGCTATGAATATATCGCCGTATAATAAACGTCCTGCCGCTATTGCCGCAGTAAATGGAGGATTAACAATCGCTGTCATGTTAGGCGTCCCATTCGGTTCGTTTATTGGGGGCATTTTTGACTGGCGGTATGTTTTTTGGTTTATTGTTGGCATAGGAATCATATCGTTAATTGGACTAATCATTGTTACACCTAATATAAAACCAACAGAAACTCCCAAATTGAAAGAGGAACTGAAAATATTTAAGAATAAAAGTGTCATGCTTATTCTTGCTGTCATTGTGTTCGGATTTTCAGGAGTATTTACTGCCTATACTTTTCTTGAACCGATGCTTCGGGACTATTCCGGATTTGATGTTACAGGCATTACTTTATCAATGCTTTTCTTCGGAGTTGGAGCAGTACTTGGAAATTTCGCATCTGGCAGAATTGCACCATACCAATTAACAAAAAGATTAATGTTTGTTTTAATTGGTTTAGCTATCGTATTAGTTCTGTTTACCACACTTATTCAATTTTCACTTTTAGCATTTATTATGGTCTTTCTGTTTGGTATCGGTACATTTGGAACAACACCTATTTTAAATGCAAAAATCATTATTGGCGCGAGGGAGGCACCAGCTCTATCCGGTACAATTGCTGCATCTGTCTTTAATTTAGCAAATGCGATCGGAGCTACGCTTGGGACCGGATTATTAAATATGGGTGCTAGCTTCACAGTCATTACTTTAGTTGCATCTGGAATGATTTTGTTCGGCCTTTTACTCACGTATATAACACATAAAGTAGAAGACAAGACACTTTTTGAATAACTTACAGTAAATAACCGTTTCTTTTTTTATAATAAAGGGAAATCTTTTTACAAGTACTGTTCCTCCCCTCCCTCTTATAAGAGGGTATTTGATCCATTGATTTTCATCCTCCAAACGTAATCTTTTGCTCTTTAACTTGTTTTGTTTTAATATATTAACTGTTGATAAATTTTGACTAGTTTTTTACAATAAAAATCAAATCATTTTTCCACAATAGAAAGGATGTTACAAACACCATGATGTCATTATCGAAAAAATGGTTAGCACTCATTAGTTTAAGTTGTTTACTAACAATAGTAGCTTGTCAAAGTGATTCAGACGCGGATAACACCGAGGAAGAAAGTTCAGATGCTGCTAACATCAAAGAAATTGTAGGTATTGAACCGGGATCTGGGACAATGGAAATCGCACAGGAAACGCTTGACTCCTATAACTTAGACTTAGATTTAACCCCGAGTTCCGAACCAGCAATGTTAACGGAATTACAAAGTGCAATTGAAAATGAAGAACCGATTGTTGTAACACTTTGGCAGCCTCACTGGATGTTCACTGCATACGATTTGAAGTTTTTAGAGGATCCTAAGGAAACATTAGGTGCAGCTGAAAACATTCATACAATGGTTCGAATAGGTCTTGAAGAAGATCAAGCCTCAGCCTATGAATTCTTAGATAACTTCTATTGGGAAGTTGATGATATGAATGAAGTGATGGCGAAATTCGGACAAGATGAGAATGTAGAACCAAGAGATGCAGCGGAAGAATGGATTGAGGATCATCCTGACAAGGTGGATACTTGGACAGAAGGTATTGAACCGGTAGATGGTGAGACGATTGAATTAGCCTATGTAAACTGGGATACAGAGCTATCATCAACAAATGTTGTTGCACTTATTCTCGAAGATTTAGGTTATAACGTCGAATTAACGCCTCTTGATATGGGAATTGCATTTGAGTCACTGGCTGAAGGTGAAATAGATGGTATGCTAATTGCTTGGCTACCCGTTGGTGCGGCTTCCTATAAAGAACAGTATGATGACGAGATTGATGACTTAGGACCAAACTTAGAAGGTGCTCAACAAGGATTTGTTGTACCTAGCTATATGGATATTGATAGTATTGAGGAATTACCAACTAAATAAAACACTATATTTACAACAGTTAGTAATCAGTAAGTTATCTTTTACTGAACAAATCTATTAAATTTTTGAAATGAAATAATGCCTTCCATCCAATAAACGTTTTGATGGAAGGCATTATTATATTTAAAGTAATTTTCTCGTGTGTATGAATAAACATGATCATGCATGAGTAAAAAGCAGACAATCTACCGATTATCTATTTTTTCAGGATACATATCGTGTGTAAACATTCTATCTCTAGCCATCTCTTCATATACCGTATGAGGTTTTCCGTAATTACAATATGGATCAATTGAAATTCCGCCACGTGGTGTAAACTTAGCCCATACTTCTATATATTTCGGATCCATTAATTCAATTAAATCCTTCATGATTGTGTTTGCGCAATCTTCATGATAGCCACCATGGTTTCTAAAACTAACTAAATAGAGCTTTAGCGATTTGCTCTCAACCATATTCACATTGGGAAGATATGATATATAAATGGTGGCAAAATCTGGTTGTCCTGTCAATGGACAAAGACTTGTAAATTCCGGAATATTAAATTTAACAAAATAATCATTTTCCGTATGTTGATTCTCGAACGTCTCTAAAATGTCTGGATTGTATTCATAATTGTAGCTTGTTCCTTGATTTCCTAGTAATGTAAGATCTTTCGTATCACTTTCTCGCATATTCATTCTCCTCCTATTTTATGTCCGAAATATTCGGTTCATAAATATCCATTTTGATTACTACTTGTCTAATGCCACCAGCAACAACTAACTGCATAACTACTTTAGCAACCCATTGGCCTAATATCGCGTATGGAACCAATTGCCACGGTACAAATTGCAGTCCAAGTGGGCCTATTCCAATAATAACAAACACTGCTGAGTCCAAAAATCCTGCAACAACACCTGAATAGAAAACCCTTTTTACAAAAGGCAATTTAAATCGTGTATAAATTTCAGTGTCAGCTGTTTCTGAAATAATAAAACTAAGCGTACTCGCAAATACTACCCATAACGCATCACCTAATAAATAACTTGAAAGAGCCGACAATATAAGCGCCATGCCAATTAATAGATACGTTCTCGTTCTTCCAAATCTATTTTGGACCATGTCTCTCATCACTAGTGTTAACCCAATAAATAACGTACCATAAGGGATAATAAGTGGGCCTATTTCAAACGGAACAAATCTTGCCGTAATAACGTTAGCTAATATAATGGATAATAAATAAATTGCTATTCTAATCATACGTCGTTACGCTCACGTAAATATGTTTGTAAACCTTCATTTCTTAACTGACAGGCTGGACATTTTTCACATCCAGTGCCTACAACCCCATTATAACAAGTCAAAGTGTTTTCATTAATGTATTCAAGTTGCCCCATCTGATCTGCCATTTTCCAAACTTCTGCTTTGTTCTTCCACATCAGAGGCGTGATCAATTTTAATGAAGAGTCCATTGCTAAATTCAATGTATTATTTAATGATTGTATAAATTCATCTCGGCAATCGGGGTAGCCACTGAATTCTGTTTCACTAACCCCAGTAATAATATGATTTGCTCCTACTGTTTTTGCGTAAATAGCAGCAAACGAAAGGAAAATATGGTTTCTTCCCTCTACAAATGTATTAGGTATCTCCCCTTCAGCTTCTTCGATCTCTATGTCCTTTCTAGTCAAGGCATTTTCCGTTAATTGATTCAAAAGATCCATCTGAATAATTTTCTGTTTCACACCAAAGTTATTTGCAATTTTTTTGGCGTAATCAACTTCCAATTCATGCCTTTGCCCATACAAAAAAGTGACGGTTTCTACTTCTGCAAATTCTTCCAATGCCCATAACAAGCATGTGGTAGAATCTTGTCCGCCACTAAATACAACAACTGCTTTTTCCATAGTACATTCCTCCATAGTTTTGATTTTAGAGGGGATGGTTGCGAACCCTCTGTCGTAAATCTGTAAGTGAAGCCCCAAATAACAGTTTATAGCTTTTAGGGGATCAACATGTACATTCCATTGTAAAATATACACTTAATATGTCGTTTTTTCAACTCATTGCTGTCTACTTGAACAATTATTGCAAATGCACTAAAATGAACTTTAATGATAAAAAAGCCGCCCATGACTGTTGATTGGACGGCCTACCGTACTTCGGTTATTAGGTTTAGGTTCTGTTACTTTGACTAAAAGACAAGCCTAAATTGCCTCGTAATGTATCACTTTCATAATTTTGATTATAATAGCCTTTCTCTTCTAAAATCGGAACAACATGTTGCAGGAAGTCGTCATATTGCTTTCCCATGACATACATATTAATGACAAATCCGTCAGCCGCTTCCTCGTCAATCCACTCAATCATTTTATTTGCTACTTGTTCATAGGAGCCCATAAATTCAGTTCGTGGGGTTCCTACACGTAACGCCACTTCCCTTAATGTTAAATTCTCTTCTTTTGCCATTTTTTTAATATCATCTGTTGTCGATTGAAAACTGTTTTTACCGACATCGCCAATATCAGGGAAGGCTTCATCCAGTGGAAACTGACTGAAATCAAAATGATCAAAATAACGCCCCAAATAATTTAATGCTTCATCTATATTAATTAAATTTTTAATGTCATTGTATTTCTCTTCCGCTTCCTCTTCCGTTGCCCCAATGATTGGAGACAACGATGGTAAAATGGCAACATCATCTCGTTTTCTCCCATTTTGAACGGCTTGATTTTTCAAGTCGCGATAATATGTTTGTGCACCTTCCAACGTGTCTTTATTCGTAAAAATTGCTTCACCATGTTTTGCAGCAAATGCAATGCCTGTCTTGGATGCTCCAGCTTGGAAAATGACTGGCTGCCCTTGCTTGGAGCGATCAATATTTAGTGGGCCTTTTGCTGTAAAAAATGCTCCTTCATAATCCAATGTATGCATTTTATCAGGGTCAAAAAACTGCCCCGTTTCACGATTTCGTACAAATGCACCAGCATCCCATGAACTCCACAATCCTTTAGCAACTTCTAAGTACTCATCAGCCATTTGATAACGTAAAGAATGATCTGGATGGTTTCCTTTATTAAAGTTCGCAGCCGTTCCCTCTAAAGGAGTTGTCACTACATTCCAACCTGCACGACCATTTGAGATTTTATCTAATGATGCAAATTGACGCGCAATATTAAATGGTTCACTATATGTTGTCGAAACAGTTCCGACTAACCCGATATTAGATGTTACCGTTGCAAGTGCAGATAACAATGTCAGTGGCTCAAAGCGATTTAAGAAATGGGGAATCGACTTTTCATTAATATGCAATCCATCCGCAATAAATGCAAAGTCAAATCCCGCTTCCTCTGCTTTCTTTGTAACGGATACATAATGATGGAAGTTAATACTACCATCCACTGGTACATCTTCAGATTTCCACGAGTTCATATGACCACCTGATCCTTGAATGATTATGCCTAGTTTCATGTTCTTTTTAGACATGCTACCACTTCCTTCTGTTCTAATTTCTAGTCTTCTAATAAATCTACTTCAAACCACTTTAGAGATATTTCGGAAAATGTCCCGTCTTCTTTCAGTTCTGCAATAGATTCATTAATTTCTACTATTAAAGCATCATTTTCTTTTGATTCTTTAAATGGCAGGGCGACTGGTTGATCACCAAATGGTTCATCTACAACTTCTAGCGGAATATCCTTTTGACTAATTTGAGCCATTAATTGTTCTCTACCATATATAAGCCCATCTACTTTTCCAGAGATAACATCTGAATAATACACATCAATTGATTCATAAATGACAAGTTCATAGTTCTCTTCTGGATAATGTTCTTTTAAAACATTTTCAAAGTTCGTTCCCATCACACTAGCCAACTTTTTCCCTTCTAAATCATCTAAAGACTCGATATTGCCATCATCTTTCGCTGTAGCAACTACTGCTTTTGAGTTGTAATAAGAATCAGCAAAATTATAATTTTCAGCTCTTTCCGGTGTTAATGCAAAGTTAAAAGCCGAATCTACTTTTCCAGATTCTAAATTCGCAAGAACACCATTCCAATCCGTTAACACCCATTCCACTTCATAATCCATGCCCTCGAAAATAGCTTCAATCACATCTACACCAAAACCTTTCAACTCTCCATCTTCCTGGAAAGAATGTGGATATCCATCTGGAGTAGCCCCTACTTTTATGACGTTTTCCTCACTTGAGTCTTCACTACTCGCATTTTCACCACAACCTACTAGGTAAACTAGTAACAAGACACTTATTAACATTGCTAGTTTTTTCATTTTTTTAGTTCTCTCCTATTCATTCATAAACTGAAGTTACACTTGATACGGTTTATTGATCCGCTTTTCAAACCAGCCTTGCAACTGACTATACAAGAACGTAATTACCCAATAAATCAAGCCTACCGCTAAATATGCTTCAAAAAACCTTAAATTCTCCGATGCAAGCATCTTTCCTTGCGCTAATAATTCCGTAACACCGATAGTGAAAGCTAAGGATGAATTCTTAATGAGACCGATAATCATATTTCCTGTAGCAGGTATCGCATTACGAATAGCTTGTGGTAAAATAATCCCCCTTAACGCTTGTGGATAACTCATCCCAACAGACATTGATGCTTCCGCCTGACCTCTGTCAACTGATTCCAATCCAGCCCGGAATATTTCAGCTAAATAAGATGATGTATTTAAACTAAATGCAATGATTGCAGCCGTACCCGCTCCTAATGAATTCATAAATGGGAATAATTGAGGAAGCCCAAAATAAATGAGCAATAACTGTACAAGTACAGGTGTCCCTCTAAAAAATGATATATATACCTTTGCTAGCTGTAAAAGTATAGGTATTCTGTTTACAAGAATTAAGGAAAGAAAAACCCCAATTATAATAGCAAGAACCATTGAAATAATTGTTAAATATAAGGTTACTGGTAAATAAGTTAATAATTCTGGGATAATTTCTATCATATACTTAATATCAAAATCCATGTGGTCACCCCCTTGTTATTCAAAAGCCAGATTTGTTTGTTCACGAAATCCTCCGTTTTACACCTTTAACAATCAAACAATACTTACGCTACGGTTTTCTATAAGCACATCTTCTTTCCGTGCATCTGTCTGTCTATGATAATCATGTAAAAATTGCTTTGTTCTTTCTTTGCTCGGATGATCAAAGACTTCCTTAGGTGTACCTTGTTCCACAATCACTCCATCTGCCAAGAATATTACTTTATCAGCAACTTCATAAGCAAAGTTCATCTCATG
>JAPFCO010000175.1 GCA_026169505.1 Pseudogracilibacillus sp. | reverse complement strand
CAATAAAGCTTTTATGAATCTATCTTAGTATAGCATATTGATACTTGAGCTTCTAACAAGACGGATGTCAAAAATATAAAACCAGACATCCGTTAAATCACCGATGTCTGGTTTTTTCGTATTGTAAAATACCAATCATACATTTCCCTATAAATATATTACCTTTATATAAACAACGAACAATAGAATGATGTGAAAAAGTCATGTTACATACCGTAATAGAAATTGCGAATCACATATAATAGTTATGTCACATCAATACTAAGTCACGCTCTCTACAAGCTTAATAAACGAAACGGGGAAACAAAATCAATTCAGGCAATATGGTCTTCTTTAGGAATATCTTCTGTTTCGTCTCGTGTATAATAAGCACCCTTGGTTGCAAAGGCGATGACAACCGTTAATGCTGATGCTAATATCGCAGCAAAGAATGCCGCGGTGCTTTCTAGAAAAGTACCCATGAATCCTAAAGCGGCAATTGTACCCAAGACACTGGCAATAATTAAGGAAGCAACACCAACTGGATTCCATTTATACAAATAACGTTGTCTTGCTTCATAATAAGAAGGTCCTATTTTTAATATTCTTTTCACTACTAATGCATCCGTCACTAAGATTGCTGCCCATGACAAAAGAAATACCCCTTGGAACGTTAATGCCGTATCTAAATGATCAACGATTCCACCAAGCATTAACACCATAGCAGCTACTCCACTCACAACAACCCAAAAACGGCGACCAGGCTTAAAATTCACGATGTTCTCAAAGAAGTTTGATAACGATAACGAACTACTATATATATTCGTCACATTAATTCTAATCTGGGTTAATAACGTAAATAAAACGCCCCCAACACCTAATAATTGCACAATATAAACACCAGGGTTAGGTTCAGCCATTAGAACACCAAACCAAATCCCAAGCCCACCCATTACTCCGTAACAAAATATTTGTGGAATAAAACCGATTGCAATCGTACCTTTTATATCTTTTGGTTTCAAAAATCTAGCATAATCTGAAGCTAACAATGCCGTTAACCCCATAATACCATGCTGCATTCCTATGCAGAGCAGTAGTGCAGTACCACCGATTTTTACACCTTCAGGCAAATATGTTAAAAAGTTCCCATCAAAAACAGGCATCATAAATAACGACACGATAATAGCCGCTCCCAAAAAAATGAAAAATATTGGCAACGACCACTTTTGCAGTTTGTCTAACTGTTTAATGCCAAACCAGTTCAGTGGTATGACGATCGATCCAAAAATGATAATATATACCCAAATTGGTATAGAAGGAAAGAATTCATGTACTGCATACACTAGGATCATACCTTCAAAAGCGCAGTACATAATGAAATTCGATGCATATATAAGCGAGGTAAGTGACGCTCCCATATAACCAAACCCGCCACCTCTGGATAATAAATTGACATTCATTCCAGTCTTGGCGGATAAATATGCGATAAACGTTCCTAATATTCCTGCAACAATAATTGCGTATAAGGCCGATATCATGGCATTCACTGCACCAAACTGTAATGCCATTACACTTCCTAATTGAAAATAAAAAATTGCCGTAGCAATTCCAAACGTAATATTCGTAATACTTATCCAACCCATGTTTCTTTTACTTCTAGGGACTCTTTCCAGTGAATAATCATCACTCTGTCCCTTTTTTTCTACAATATTATTTAAATTAATGTAAATCTACTCCTCATATAATAATTTCAGACGATACTCTATTAATATGCGAGATGATTCACATTCCTATTACGACTCTACTATTAACTATATCAATTGGGATCAGTACATATCAAACGCCGTTATAACGCTTAAAGTGGCATATGCCGGATAAAAACACGCTTTAACTAGACGAAGCTATCGCTATCGCAAGTGCGCTACGTCTAGCTATCGTTGTGACAAAGTAGAAAACCTCGTTTCATCTTATATACCGTAAGCGACTAACGTTCTTATTGCAGGTCTGGAATGGACTTGCATCGCTAAGTCATCAAATGGGTAAGCACAAAAAAACGAAGGGATTTCTATCACTCCTTCGTTATTTGAACATAACCTCTTTAGTGTACTATCACTTACATATTTGCTATTAAAACTTCCACGAATTGCTCTAGATACCGTTGATCAGTCGCATCAAATCGATTCAATTTTGGACTATCAATATCAAGTACGCCAAAACTTTTACCCTGAACGATTATCGGGACGACGATCTCAGATTGACTCTTCGGATCACATGCAATATGTCCAGGGAACTCATGTACATTAGCCACGAGCATCGTTTTCTCCTCAGCTATCGCTGTTCCACAAACACCATTACCAGATGGAATTCGAATACAAGCTGGTAAACCTTGAAAAGGACCAAGTACTAATTCATTCTCTTTCCATAAGTAAAATCCAACCCAATTAATATCATGGAAAAATTGATTCAAAAGTGCAGATGCATTGGCAAGATTAGCAGTAATGTCTTTCTCATCCTCGATCAACGCTTTCAGTTGTTGCAACACGATTTCATAGTTTCTCTCTCGATCATCTGTATATATTGTTTGTTCAAACATGTCAAACCACCCATCTAGTCATCTATTGTTAGCTATATTCTATCATAGCGGAAACCACTCATAAACCTTAATTAATTTCATCATAAGTTATTATCGCCATGCTTGCTATAATAACTGCTTTCAACCTATTTGGTTCATCTGCGCGAATAGCGATAAACTTATACTCCTTTTGAATCCCAAAGATAAAATTCGTTTTCACTGGCTTTTTTAATTCCAAAATCATATGTGGTGATACATCTTCAAAATCCCGTGCAATAAAATCAATGGTATCTCTCGACAATTTTTTTTGCAGTAATGTTGGTTCATCGATGATCCTTTTAATATTGTTTAAGTCGACTTTCATCCGCTTCATTAAACCGAATGAGAGATATATTTTCCTTTGTGAAATCTGTATTGGATTATGACGAATTGCTTGTATATTTCCTATAAAGAAAATAATAGAATATATATTGAGAATAAGAAGCACAATGGACACAACAGGAAATATCCCATGTAACCACCAGTGCAGCGCAATTGTCTCTAAAATAATGCTATGAATCACCATTATATACAAAGCAATAAGACTAGAATGCTTGTATAGTGTGAACGTGTTTTCTCGTTCAATCGTTTTTGTACGCCAACTACCAAACGCATAGTAAAACATTAACATCTCTGTGCAGATCACTTTAATGAGTGATGTGGATTTCATCTGTCCATCCATCGCATCTGCAAAACTGAATATAGTGGGGAGAGAGTTATTTTTTACGGAATGAACAATCTTTGGCAAATGCTTTATCAAAATAAAAAGCAAGAATATATCAAAGAAGACAATTGCCCCTTCAACTGCAAAGCCAACCCATGTTATCGCTACAAATGGCTCTAAATACTCGATTGGGATAAGAAAACGAACAAGAATAAGTCCTAATGCTATTGCTAGAATAACATTCCTAACAGTCCAACGTTGTCTCCAAGCAATGAATAAGAATGGCGTAACTAGTGCCAGGTCGATCATCGATCCAATTACAACACCTTTAGAGTGCTCTGGAAGAACACTAACCCCGAAGGATGTGTAGTAAGGTGTTATATTTGCTGTAAGCACAAGTAATAATAATACAAGCAAATGATGCCTCTGTAAAAACAGATTTTTAACAGTCACACATGCTCCCCCCATCCTTTTTGAACACAACAAACCTAATGTAATCTATTCTATCTCGTATTTTACATTCGATAAAGCTACCTAAACCCACTAATTTCTAGCTAGTTTACTTTTCACAAAAGAAAATATAGCTGGTAAAACAGATATAAATATAATTAATAAAATAACGATGGAGAAGTTATTTTCTATAATTGGCAGATTCCCAAATAAATACCCAGCGAATGTACAAATAAACACCCACAAAATGGCTCCAATAACATTGTAAATAGCAAATAATCGATAATTCATACCACTTGCACCTGCAACAAATGGAGCAAACGTCCGGATGAACGGCATAAAGCGGGCAATGACAATCGTTTTGCCACCGTGACGATTAAAAAAATCTTCTGCCACTTTCATTTTCTCTTTGTTAATCAACTTACCTAAACGTTGGTGCTCGACAATAGAACCTCCGATTTTTTGACCAATAAAATAATTCACAGCGTCTCCTATGACGGCTGCACTTATGAATACTACTATTAACAGTGAAATATGTAAGGAACCTAATGCGGCAAATGTTCCACTTGCAAACAATAAAGAATCTCCTGGTAAAAATGGAAAGATAACTATTCCAGTTTCAACAAATATAATTAAAAATAATATAATATAAGTCCAATAGCCAAAGATTGCTATTATTTCTATCAAATGCTCATCTATATGCAAAATAAAACTAAATAAAAATGAAATAATATCCATACATTACCTCCACCATGAATTTACAGCAAACCATCTACCCTATTATACTTCTTTTTATCTACAATAAATATTAAATAGATGTAAATTTTCATTATTTTTGTTAGCCATAATAATCATATCTTGATGACTAATAAACTACTTGATAGATCATATGATAACAAGTGATAAAATATTTATACAAGCATTATAAAGCAGACGAACCGTATGAAAAATAGTAGTTGAGGGAAATGATATTATTGTGGGTTTTATGCAGTGTTCATTTCAAACCCTTCATCAGATTAGATGAAGGATAAATGTATTTGTAGGCATACTTTATGAATTAATATAAATATGAACTTAATAAACCAATTATTTTATTACTCTTGAAACAGTCAATCCATCACCGATTGGAATAAGTGTTGATTCTAATTGAGGGTGGTTAGCAACTGTTTCATTGAATTCTTTCATGAATGCAGTATAATGTTTAGGTTCGACGTGATCATAAGCAACACTACCGTTAGCTAAGACATTATCACAAACAATTAACGCTCCCTTGTTTGCGAGCTTCATACAATAATTTAAATAACTTTCATAGTTCTCTTTGTCTGCATCGATAAAGAAAAAATCAAATCGTTTCTCTTTTTCAATAAGTTGTTCCAGACTTTCTAATGCGGATCCAACCATATATGAAACCTGATCACCAAACCCTGCTTTTGTTAGATTACTATTTGCTAGCTGCGCATAACTCTCGACTAATTCTAATGATGTTAATTTCCCGTCTTTTCCAAATCCCCTTGCAAGGCAAATTCCGCTATAACCACCAAGCGCTCCAATTTCAAGAACATCTTCAGCTCCTGCAATGGATACAAGCATAGATAGTAGCTTTCCAGTTGAGCGTGATATGGACATCGAGCGCATGCCATTTTCTTTAATAGAACTAAGTACTTCTTCTAACACTTGATCTTCGGAATAAAAAACCGAATCAATATATTTATTCATTTCCTTCAATACATTCACTCCTTTATATTTGAGAAAACTTATTAGTTACTGTCCTCCCACTAGACTGCTATCATGATGTAAACAGTAGCCACTAATTCCTCTATAACACTTGATATGGTTGAACCTTTTAATGATGCCGCTCAGAACCTATCTAATTTATTTTATCTTTCATCCCTACTTTAATGAAGTTGATAATCATTGTCAATTGAACTCATGTTTCTTTTCAAGATTAAGATAAATCAACTGATAATAGTTGTTGCCCTTATCGGATACAAAGTAGCTAGAATTGTTCATTAAACATCCATGCTTCATAAAAAATTGAGGTTCTCTAAATCCAAACCTCATGATCCCTATGCACTCGTTGTAACACAATCTTGCCTTGTAAAACTGTAACATCTGAGTCGTTGATGCCAATTAGTTTATAAGCTCGAGTTTGATTTATTTCTTTTAACACATTCAACTTGATCACAATCGTATCATGAAGGAAGACTGGAAAGATCAGCTTTGTTTGGTGTGAATTTACAAACCAGCCATCAAGCAAAAATGCAGAAACAAGCTTAGTAGAATAAGCCATCAAAATCATCCCATGAGCAATTTTATTAGGTAATCCCATGGACGTTGCAATGTTCTTATGTAAGTGAATTGGATTGACGTCTTTTGATACTTTGGCATAATCGTTAATTAACGTATCTGTCATATGAACGCTAAGTTCTCTTTCCTTCATATAACTCCCTCGCTCGTTAGCACGAGTGTTGTCTTCATCATCGCAACAACTTTTGCTTGATCATATAATTGTAAAACATGGACTGCAAATTGTTTATTGCCATGATTGCGCAATTTAGTTAACGTAATCTGTCCACAATAATTATGATTGATCACCATCGGCTCATGATATGTAAAGGTTTGTGCATTTAAAATAAACGGTGGCTGATTTTCTAACCAAGGTATATAAAAATCTTGCCAAAATAAACTAGGATACGTTGCCGGAAGAGGTATATCTTGAAAACCCGCCTTTTTAGCAAGTTGCTCTTCTAAATAGATTGGATTCGTCTCATTAATTGTTACTACATATTGTTGTAAAGCATCATAAGTCACACGAAACGTTTCCCAGGTCGTTTGGCTCTGTTTATATGTGTCATCGATCATTTATATCATACCTTTCAAACAGCGTAGCAAGTCCTAGTCCTCCACCAATTCCTAAAGTAGCAAGTCCTATATTGTTATTTGTCCGTTTCATCTCTGTTACCAATCGCGTGACTAATATCGCACCTGAAGCTCCATAAGGATGGCCATATGCAATGGCCCCTCCACCTACATTCAATTTATGTAAAGGAATTTGTAATGCTCGAATCGATGCTAACACTTGTGAAGCGAATGCTTCATTAAATTCCACAACGTCGATATCATCAATCGTTATTCCAACACGTATTAACAGTTTCTGAACAGCTGGTACAGGAGCGATTCCTAGTAAATTAGGATCAACACCTGCACTGACTGCATCCCTAAAAATTAATTGAGGCTGCAAACCAAGTGCTAGGCATTTCCTCTCTGACATTACTAGCACAGCACTCGCACCATCGTTAATTGCACAGGAATTCCCTGCTGTACCTGTTCCCTCTTTCGTAAATGCCGGTTTTAATCGCGCTAACGTTTTCGCCTTTAAATTCCAACGAGGTCCCTCATCTTGCTTCATCTTATGTAAAGGAACAATTTCATCTTTAAAACGAAGTTCTTGTTGGGCGAGGTTCGCTTTTTCATGGCTATATAAAGCAAAGTCGTCTTGATCTTCTCGAGAAATTTGATATGCTTTTGCTACATTATCGGCTGCAACTCCCATATCTGGATCACCAATCGACGGTGGAGAAAATGAAGCTCTTTCAAATAAGGTTGGTGCTTCGTACAGATTACTAGGCTTGGCTAATTTCCAAGGTGCTAGACTACTACTTTCCACACCACCAGCAATATAAATGTCGCCAGCCCCAGCCTGAATAAGCCGACACGCTTGATTAATAGCTTCAAGACCTGAGCCACATTGACGATCGATGGTAACTGCTGGAATTTCAACAGGTAAACCCGCTGTTAAGGCAGTTAGTCTTGCAATATTGCCGCCAGGTCCAATCGCATTCCCTAAAATTACTTCATCGATATGTTCTGCATTCAAATTATTTTCCGCAATTAGAGCTTGAATAACTGCAGCACCCAATTTTTCAGGAGGTGTACTTCTAAATATACCGCCAAGTTTTCCAATAGCTGTCCGTTTAGCATCCACAATCACAGCTCGATTCATTCCATCCACCTCTTTATATTTGCTTTTATGTCTTGACGAGCAATTTTACCTGTATGTGTATAAGGAAACTTTGCCACCGACACATACTTTCTAGGCCGCTTATAAATCGATAAGTACTCTTTGCAATGCGCTTTTACTTGTTCCATATTTGGATTATTACTATCTTTCCACGCAATAAAAGCAACAATGCGTTCACCCCAATGAACATCATCGACCCCGAGTATAATTACATCTTTTACAGCGTCCACCATTTTGATGACTTTTTCTACTTCTTCTGGATATACATTTTGCCCACCAGTAATAATCATATGATTCTTTCGTCCAATAACAGTTAGCGCACCGACTTCATTCAGATAACCAACATCACCAATAAAAGCGCCATATTTTGTTAATGTTTCTTTTGTCGCTAATTCATTTTGAACATAACCCGAAAAGATAAAATCACTTTCGATATAAATGTCACCGATTTGATTGCTGGGGAGTTCCTTGCCATATTGATCGCGTATCGTAATCTTCACGGAAGGAAAAGGTATCCCAACACTATCTGGGTATCGTTCATTTAATGAATCTGTAGCATATGTAACATAACTTAATTCGGAAGCCCCAAAATATTCATAGATCATTGCGTTCGGAAATACAGCTTGTACCGCTTGGTTTACTGCTTGATCCAATTTTGCCCCGGAAGAAAGAAACGTGATTGGTTTCGTGCATTGCTTGCGCAGTACCGATAAACTATGTAACATCGTTGGAACCCCATACATTACTGTTACAACCCCTGCATCAACCCATTCAAATACTTTTGTAGCGGAAAAATTTGGTGTTAAACAAAAAGATGCCCCAATATGTAGTGCATGCGTTGCACCGAACAAGGAAAGGGAATGATTTAATGGACCTGGCGCCATGATAACATCCTCACTACTGTAATGAAATACAGCTTCTCCCGCACGAAAGCTATAGAGCCATGATTGCTGATTTCGAATAAATCCTTTCGGCAATCCAGTTGAACCGGAAGTAAACCCTAAATAAAAAGATTCATCCGACGTTATGACACTTACTTCAGGATTACTGAAAGCATCTACATTTATATCATCTAAATAATACACTTCCGAAAAGTTGTATGCAGCCATTTGTGCAAATGTTTTATTCGTTATGATCAACGTCGGTTCTGACATATCTTTAATGTAATTTGCTTCCATAGTAGTCCATTTAGGGTCAAATGGAATCACTGTCCAACCAAGCATGATAATTGCAAAATAAACTTCTAGAAAGGCGGGCTCATTACTTATGAGAAGAGCTACCTTTTGCCTTTTCTTTGAATCCGCCTTCTGACGTAAGCTATGTTGATACATAGAAACATGGTGCGTAAATTCCTTATATGTAATTACTTGATCCTCATAATAAATTGCTATTTTTTCTGGATGTAAACGTGCAAATTCTTGGATATTCTCGCCAATTCCACCCTGATTTTTTTGGAAATAGTTATCTACTGCCATTTCCATCCCTCCCAATCAATGGATAAACTTGATTGATTTTTAGAACAACAGCACTCGCGATGATTGCTTTTATTAGATCCCCAGGTAAAAAGATAAGCGAAGATAATGCAGTTGGACCCCAAGGTAATTCTGAAATAAACGATAAATATGTCACACCAATCGCATAGACAATTATAATTGCCCCAATTATATTAAATAGCAGTAGCTTGAAAAAATGTAATGATGTTATATTTTTCTCAACTAAATAACCGATTATAAATGCTGCTATCGGCCAAGCCCAAACATAACCACCACCTGGCCCTAGTAATACGCCTAAACCACCTCTTCCCCCGGCCAAAAGTGGTACACCAACAGCGACAAGTGCAACGAATAACAAGAGTGATAGCCCACCACGACGAGCACCTAGTACACCACCAGCTAACATGACACCAAGCGTCTGAGCTGTAATTGGTACGGGTATCACAGGAAGCATAATAGGTGGAAAAAATGCCATTACCCCAATAATTGCTGCAAATAAAGAAACAAACATCATATCCCGTAAATTCATCTTTATATCCCCCCTTCTTCTATTTATACTATGAATAGAATACGTGAGAATCTAATTAATTGTCAACTATTAATTTAAAAGGTTAACATAGTGAGATAAGGAGGTATTAAAATGATAGAAGTGAAAGGAAAAATAATAGACACCGAAACGCGCTGTGAGCATTATGCAACATCCAAAGACATCATTGCAATTAAATTTTACTGTTGCAATACGTATTATCCATGCTACCAATGTCATGAAGCTTGTGCAGGGCACGCAATCGAGCGCTGGCCAGAAGATACGTCTAAGCATCAAGCAATACTATGCGGAGTGTGCCAAACAGAACATACGATAGAAACATACGTAAAAAGCCTCGCATGTCCAACATGTGAGTCCGTTTTTAATGAAGGATGTAGAACTCATTATTCAATTTATTTTGACATGTAAGTGAAAGTGTAAGACCTAGACATATGCAACATCACTACTTATAAACAACAAAAAAGTAAATTGCCAATTGATATTAGATGAAATAAACGTGTTAGAATGATACATTTTGATTATATTACCTCTAAAAGAGAATAATAATACGATTCCAAGCAATTCATGTTTATTTATCTGCAAAAATGCAGTATAATATAAATAGAAAGTCATAATATAATACAAGATCGCTCATGCTTTAACATGAGCGATCTAGCGTGTAATAGCCCTTCGAAGGGGGCGGCTCGCAAATAGAGATAAAATAATCACCCTATTCACTTGTCAGGTTCAGGGGTGATTATTTTTTCTGTTCTTAGTCAATTTCATAATAGGGATTTATCGCTACACTACTACAACCTGTAGTTGAGTTGAATCGTTCCCAACTACAGGTTGTAGCGACGTAGCTAATTTAGGCAATTATGAAATTGACTCTTCTGACAGAATGGACACGAGTATTGCTCCAAACGCAAGCATCACAATCAATGACTCAAAAACTGTCATAAGGCATCACCTCCTATCCTTCGAATTAAAAGGAAAGAAAGCGAGCCCCCACCCATGAAGACCTTATTACACTAATTAAAAGTATAACACATGAGAACATCTGCTTCTATCACCTAATAACGAGTTCAATCGAATCATAAGAATTGATCGCCTCTTTTGGAACAGGAACATCGGATTTCACCTCTACACTACCCCATTGCTTTATTTTGCAAAGCTTCCATACGTTGGATATTAAATTCTCTACCAGCACCTTCCTCACCAATAGTCACAAATCATTCACAACAATTGCTACCTAACACTATGTTGTACCAATCAGCCTTACAGATGAACGCAAGCGGATCAGGGCAGCCAATTACTAGTACCACCTAACCTAGGCGCCATAATAAACTATAGGGATTTCTTGTTTTGTTTAGGTAATTGTCCTATAATATCTAATTGGTGAGGTGAATAAGATGGAGAAAATTGAAAAGGGCTTGCAAATCTTAATGATTGCAGTCATTATTCTAATGATCGCAATATTCTTTTTCAGCATCACAGTTGGACATTCAACTGACTACAGGTTTTTATTTAGTTTTCAGGATATTCCTAAACTAAACATTGCAACACTAATCAATGGCAATTTGATGCTGTGATAAAGTAAATGACCATACTAAAAACACTCTTTTGAGGTGTACAGCCCACATCCGAAAAGAGTGTTTTTCTATGTCAATTTTCCAGTAAACAATGAAGTGTTTTAATAATATGAGTCCATTTCATCATTGCCTAAATCGGCTTTGTTACTGCAAACTGTGGTCAGAAACAATTCAATTACTGGTTGTAGTAGTGTAGCGATACATCCTTATGATAAAATTTTTTTTGCGGATACAGTAACCAACCGATTGCATAGCTATTGTTACAATTGAACGGGAATATACATGTTCTCCAAAGGTTGTAAAAAGCTAAAGGAAAGTTGCAAGAAGTTCTCTTGCATTAAAAAGGAATGTCATTGTATGATGCTTTTTGTGGAATGGGTTTATTACTTCTGAATAGCGATGGAAATGTTTATCCTTCTTCATTGTAATACTAGGCGATTGCTGGAAGGGAAATGCCAATTATTTTTTCTAGGTTTTCTTTACCTAGTACTTCTACTGTTCTAGCCTTTTCTCTAAAATCCGTGTTCAGGGACGCAGAGGCAGTATTTATTAAACCTGTACAAGTTGGGGTGGGGATATTCAACATAGTCCCTAATGACTCTAATAATACTAAGCCTTCTGGAACATCTTCTGTTATAAACCGGGAGTCGGCTACAAATGGGCCTTCTGGTGAATTGTTCAAGGCATACTTTTGAAATGCTTCTTTGCTATCTATGTTCAAGTCTTCAAAATTACGAAACCTACAGGCATCCACATAGGATTTTCTTTTAGCGCCTATTTGCTCAAGTACATCCATTTTTTCCTTATCGAGACTTTCAACTATATTCCAAACATGAGGCGTAAATACTTCTTTATACATCCAGTAGTTCCCCTCTGAATATTCAATTCTTGGAATACTCATAATACCACCAATTGTATGGACAATTAGGT
>JAPFCO010000156.1 GCA_026169505.1 Pseudogracilibacillus sp. | reverse complement strand
AGGATATGCGACAGTATTAACAGAATCTGGAGCAGTGAATGAATTAGTTGAAGCAACGTTAAAAATCACTGGAGAGAGCCATTTATCGGTAGCATTCTTTTTATTAGCAGTCGGGTTATTAATTACAATGGGAATTGGAACATCTTTCGGGACGATTCCTATTTTAGCGGTTCTTTATGCACCTGTTTTAATTGCGGTTGGTATGTCACCACTTGCTAGTGCGGCATTAATTGGAACGGCAGCAGCGCTAGGTGATGCTGGTTCCCCTGCATCCGATTCAACGTTGGGGCCAACAGCTGGACTGAATGCAGACGGTAGACATCATCATATTTGGGATACTTGTGTACCGACCTTTTTACATTATAATATTCCATTGTTTATTTTTGGACTCATTGCAGCAGTAGTATTGTAATAAGACAATTACCCTTGTCTCACATCTAGTGGGAAAGGGTAATTTTTTATAAAACAGGAGTAATATAGCTTTCTATTATTGCTGCAAGTAAAATCAATGGTAAAATAATAAAAGTAAAGGTAAGTACAGAGTAGAATAGTAATTGTTTTAATGGATAGTATATCGGAAGCTTCGTTTGTTGACGAAATAAATTAATGATGTTGCGGATAATCCATTGATTGACACGAAAAGCAATGGCTGTTGCTATAATGAATCCTAACAGTTCGATGATAGCATGTGGTAGAAAATCTTTTAAAATAATTAGATATAAAGCATCGCCTTCACCATGAGTTAGCTGGACTGCTTGATAAATATAAAAAACGCCACCAATCATAATACCATTTACAAGTAAGACTAGAGTGTAAATGAATGGAATAGGTATTAGTGAAAGTAATAATATTTGTAATGGTACTTGAATATTATTTGTAAAGAATGCAGCGAACATTTCAAATGCCCCTGGATTTTCTTGATTTGTAACGGATCCAACTCCTAAATCATCTAATAAAACTTTAGGATCAAACCCAATACGAAGACAGATAAAATATGTAATGATAATTGTCAATATAAGGGTCATACTAAAAATAATCGTAGGTTTTCGCAAGTCTTTTAAGAAAATAATCAACAACAGTACTCCTTTATCATGCTATTTATTTGTAGGTTAATGTCATTATAAAGGAGGGATATAAGAGTTCGATAAACTTTATGAATATTTTATACGAATGAATCAGTTCCATTGTATGGATTTATCGCTACGACGCTACATATAGTAGAGATGTGGCACTAAATCCACACGATGAAGTTTAATAGAGTATGCCAAATAGTTGTTTTTAGTCAGCTTTTTTCAAATGTTGCTTGTCAAAGACTGTCTTAGGTGTCCAATTGGAGAAGAAAATCCCAATGAAGATAAAGATACCGCCAAGTATGACGTACCACTCGATTGGCTCCTGTAGTAGAATCCAACCAGATAGCACTCCGAAAAAAGGTGCTAAAAACAAAAAGGCACTCGTTTTACCTGGGTCACCAATATGTAATAAATAAAACCAAATAGCGAACTGTATGACGGAAGCCATGATGGCTAACCATAATAGAATAATGATGGATTCTATTGTGATGTGGAAAAAAGGTGTTTCCAAAAAGAAACTGGCGATGAATAGAATAATACCACCAAATAACATTTGATAAGCTGTTAATACCCATACATCCATTTTAGCTCCCCATGTTTTAATTAGTAATGTTCCGATTGCCCATGATACGGCTGACAGAAACCCTAACAATGTCCCAATTTTAATGGAAAAATGTGCCCCAAATGTAATGAACACTCCAAGGAATCCTAATGTAACCCCAAGCCATTGTAATTTTCGATATGATAATTGTAAAAAGATCGTTCCAAAGATAATGACGAGGAGAGGATTAATAAACGTCAAAATTGATGATTCTCCAGCTGTGATTGTTTTTAAACTAACAAAAATACAGCCCATCACACCGGCGGTTTGAAAGAGCCCTATGATAAAGACGTGGAACCACTTTTCAGCCGATTTTGGATGAGGGCGCTTCCAAAACCATACAAAGATTGCCATCAAGAATCCTGCGATTGTAAATCGTAATGCAACTAATAGAATGGGTGATGAATATTGGAGACCAATTTTACCAATTGCAAAAGCAGACCCCATTAAAGATGTTGTTAATACGACTAATAAACCGTATATATATTTATTCATGCGGACACATCCTATCATCTATCATACAGTTAATTCCTCTATCTCATATTGTAACGAGATGTTGAATATTTGTCACACTTTTGAACGATTTGAAAACACATTTTGAGCATCTGGGCATAGGCTAAGATTAGTTTGAAAAATAATTAATGAGGTGACAGAATGGGAAGTCCTTGGGTAGATGGTGATTTTACTTATGATTTAAGTGATAATCTTATTTTTAGGAAAGATGAACAGAATTATATTGATGCATTAGGAATTCAGCAATTAAATACGATTGGTAATATTTACTTTTTAGACATATTTTTGAGCCAAGATAACTATGTCGATTTACATTATCATTCGAATGCATCAGAGTTAACGTATTGTATTAGTGGGATGGTAGAGATTTCATTTATTAATCCCACGCCAAACGAATGGCAACAATTTGTGCTGAGACCGGGTGATGCTGTGTCGATCCCGCAAGGATTTTGGCATTGTGCAAAAGCGTTGGAAGATGATACCCACTTATTAGCAACCCATGATACGAATAATTTGCAGACAATTTTTGGTTCAGATTTATTACGAATTACCCCAAAAGACGTCATGGCGAATATTTATTGTCTGGATGAAATGGAGTTAGAGAATGTACTTAAACCAATCGGTGAAACGATTGTTATTGGGCCACCGATCTCTTGTGAACAACAAACAGAAGCAGTGGAAGGAACTGCTGAGGAAGAAAAACATCTGCCGAGATTTCCGAATGGTGGTGGCAGTGAACCATCGCCAGAAGTAGCAAGGGAAAAACAGCAGCCCCATGAGCAGGTGAAACTAGAAAATATAGCTCCAAACTTTATGAAAGAACAACGGGTGGTGGAAGGTGAGGTACAGCCTCCGCATTATAATCAATCAGTTTATACATGTCCAGTTTGTAATGAAAAGCAGTATCGAACGAAGTAACGCAATAAGAAAAGCCGTCACCAGTAGGTGAAATGCTAGTGACAGCTTTTTGGATGTGCTTACGATTACAATCCTTTTCCATTATATTTGTTGATAGATACCAATTTTGCTCAAGCTTTTTGCACGATGTTTTTCTGCTGTTGGTAAAATGAATTGAATGATCATGCCTACGAATATCGCATTCACTAATGTACCAATTCCAATAGCCCCGTTGAAAAAGAAAGCGATAAAAACTAATAGTACACTAATAGCAGCTCTCGATGCAGTCATACTCCAGCCTGTAGCTTTTACAACGATAATCATTGAACGATCCATCGGGTTAGGCGCTACAATCGACTGTAGATAAATTGCAATACCTAAACCAGTAAAAAAGACAGAAAAGATAAGGCAAACGGTTTGAGTAATCCATGTTTCCGGTACGATCATATCTCCTAATAGAAAGAGCCAAGAGTCGATTCCAATTCCGGTGACAAGAGAAGTGACTAGGGCGAATAGTTCTGGTCGTTTTCTTTCAGCTACAGCATTTCCAACAATCATCGCAAAGCCAACAACCACTTCCCAACTTCCAATCGATAAACCAAATGTACGATATAATCCAACGAGTAGGGCATCAAATGGAGATGTGCCAAGTTGTGATTGTACGGCAAGGGAAATCCCTAATGTTAATATAATAAGTCCAATAAAATAAAAATGAATACCATGTTTGCGCAAATCCCCAGCCCCCTAAGTTACATTACTATATACTATAACAGATAATGACGACTACATGAAAAAACAAAAGACATGAGGTGATTGGAACATCACTTCATGTCTTCTTCTTCGGCGTTATTTCAATCCTTTTCTTTATCTTCTTTTATTTCATTGATGATTTCTTCTTTTAATTCATCATACATTTCATTATATAATTCTTCTTTCACCTTATCATATAAATCATCTGTTACTTCATCGTAAATTAAATCCACACCAGGTTGATCTTTTAAATTGACATCCCTTTTCCTGATGGATGGGTTAATTTGAATTGGTTTATAGTTTTTATCCCAATCACGTTTCAATAAGATAAGCATGGAAACAATCATAAACAGCATGATAATTGCAAAGGGGAGCGCGGCGATAATGGATGCGGTTTGGAGTGCGTCAAGTCCGCCTCCACCACTTAATAGCAATACACTTGCAGTACCTGCCATTAAAAATCCCCAAACTAATTTGACATTCAATGATGGATTTAACGTTCCTCTTGATGTCATGCTCGCCAAAACATAGGTTGCTGAATCGGCAGAAGTAACAAAAAAGATAAAAATTAGAAACATAGCAATTGGACTAGTAATCAATTCGAATGGAAGTTCAGATAATAAAGCAAACAGCGCTATTTCTACTTCGCTATTTACTAATGCTCCGATTCCACCTGAACCATATATTTCAATATGTAAAGCGGTCGAACCAAATGTAGTAAACCAAAGTAAAGCAATCGCAGACGGTGCAATTAATACACCCGCAATAAATTCACGTATTGTTCGACCTTTTGAAATTCTGGCGATAAATAACCCCATAAAAGGCGCCCAAGATATATGCCATGCCCAAAAGAAAATTGTATTTGCACCTAACCATTCGCTATCACTATAGGGTGTCAGAGTTAGACTCATCCTTAGGAAATTTGTAACGTATCCACCAAGCGTTGTAACGAAGTTTTCTAATATGAAAATCGTAGGACCAAATGCTAGTACAAATAATAGTAGTAATCCTGCAACAACAATATTAATATTACTTAATATCTTAATTCCTTTATCAAGTCCGGTAGCACTCGAAAAAATGAAACAAACCGTAACAATCGCGATGATAACGATTTGTGTCCAAATGTTGTTAGGAATCGATGTTAAGTGTGAAACACCGGCAGACATTTGCAGCGCACTTAGTCCGAAAGTTGTTGCAACACCAGTACAAGTTGCAAGTACTGCTAAAACATCAATTGTTTTTCCTGACCAACCATTTACTCTTTTACCCAATAATGGATAAAAGGCTGAACTAATTAAAGCAGGTCGATTTAATCTGAATTGCACATAAGCAAGTGTTAAACCGACAATAGAAAATATTGCCCATGGATGAAATGCCCAATGGAATACTCCATATCTGAGACCGGCAACAGCAGATGAAGCTGTTTCAGGTTCAAAACCTACTGGTGGGTTTAGATAGTGAAGAACTGGTTCAGCAACTCCCCAAAACACAAAACCTACACCAATACCAGCTGCAAAAAGCATTCCTACCCATGAAAACCAGCTGAAGTCCGGTTCATCATCTTGTTTACCTAATTTAATATTACCAAATGGACTAAGTGCTAAAATAACGATAAATAGGACGAAAAATGCAGTAATAAGCATATAAAACCAACCGAATGTATTAATCATCCAACCAAGTGCACTACTAGCACTATTACTTAATGATGATGGTGATATACCGCCCCAAAGTACAAATATAGTGACTAAAATCGCGGATACATAGAATACTATTGAATATTTTCCTGCTTTTTGAGTTGCTCTGTTATTTTTCATGATGTTTGCGTAACGTACGCAGCTCCACTCTCCCTTTCATGTAACTTAATCAATTTCATCCTACTGGTTTCTCGCCACATCATTTGTAGTATGTAGTGACGTAGTTATTTTTTGTAAGGATGGAATGGGTTCAACTATTATCTTTTTAAAATATTAATACTTGCATGAATGACACTGTAATTATCGTTTGTTCCATGGTTAATTTTCATACAAGATCGATTCAATTGAACGTTAAAACAACATTAAATGTTGTATAAAATAGTAATAAGTTAAATAGGCAATTATTGTATTAAAAGGCTTAAGTGTATAGGTTACCTTAGTATGTACCAATTTACAACATTTCTTCATTTATATTATTAAAATATTTTGGGGTATATTAAAGGTAAGAGATGGGTGTGAACAATCGTAGCGGTAAATATTACGTGGAGTGCAATCAATACGCTTCACTACGTAAAAGTATTTTTGTTTGGGGTTTATTAGAAGTAATAAAAGGACTTGTTCGATTGGTGAAATGAATCATCACACCAAAATAACAGCCCTTTTATTATCATGTTTATTCTATTCTTTTTATTAAAGTGATTAGCACGTCAGCGATAATATTACCTGCAGTCATTGGAGCAACTTTTCCCGGTAAACCGAGTGCATGTATTGTGTTAATTCCTAACTTATCCGCAGTTTCAAAATCTATTCCGCCCGGTTTGGAAGCGACATCAATGATTAAGCTACTTCGGTGGATGATAGCCAACTCCGCTTCGCCTACAACCACAGTTGGAACAGTGTTAATTGCAATATCTATGTTAGGTAATGTATCTTTCAAGTTATTTATATGGATGGATTGATAGGTCATTTCATGAATTCTGGCAAAGTCTTCATCTTTACGAGCGGCGACAGTTACGTTAGCACCAACTTGATGGAATAAACGTGCAACCGTTTTTCCGACACGGCCAAAGCCAATGACAAGTATGTTAGATCCATGAATGGTTGTAGTTGTTTGCTCCATTGCAATTTGTAAAGTTGCTTCTGCCGTTGGAATTGAATTAGCAATCGCAATGTCATTACGTTCGAATAAAACAACGAGCGAACGATCTGCTTCTTGAACATATTGACGTAAAAGGTTGTTAGCTGTACCGGAAAAAATGGTACAATGTGCAGGAGTTCTAGCAATCATAGCGGATGTTAATTGAATTGCTTGTGGACTGTAATATGGATGAATTTCCCCAGTTTGATCCATTCCTTCCACAGGTAAAATGATGACATCCATTGTAGAAAAGTCAACATCAGATATAATGGTACGTTCTATATTAAAACCCGTTAATTCTTCTTCCGGATATCCTACTGCAGTAATATTTGCACACTCGTTATACAGTTTTTTCATCACGTGAAGATAGCGGTTATCTCCACCCAATATTAGTATATTCTTGTCCTGTAACATATTTCCACTCCTTCCATAAATGCTATTCCTATCATATTAGTATCGCTGATTGAATATGACTGAAATTTAAATGTACCAAATCTGTAATATGTTTGCTTAGTAAGTATTGAAATAGCATGTTATAATAGCATGTAGAATAGGTGCGTTTATGTCTAAAGAGGTGTAGGATATGAGTTATTCAACAGAGTATGAAGTAGAGAAGGAAAATACGAAGAGCTTTAAGGGCTTCATGACGGATGTAAAAAATTTAACTAAAGGTAAAGTGCTATTTGCTAATGTTTTTCCAATTATTGCAACATTTTGGATGGCGTTATTTTTTGCTGATGTTACATTTATAGAAATTTGGGATAAATTTATTTTCATGTTAATAGGTGGTACATTAGTAGTTGCAGGAGCTCTTATCTTTAATAATTGGTATGAAGTAGATTTAGATGAAAAGATGGAACGAACACAAGAGAGACCAACTGTGACAGGGAATATGCGGATGTCTACTGTACTAATGCTTGGGATACTTACTACGGGCATAGGACATGCTATATTATTTTTCACATCATTAGAAGCATTCGCTTATGCTTTTATTGGATGGTTCACGTATGTTGTGCTCTATACATTTTGGACGAAACGAAGATACACCTTAAATACAGTGGTCGGGAGTATATCTGGAGCAGTAACCCCTTTAATTGGTTGGGCAGTAGTCGCACCAGCATACCATATTGTCCCGATTGTCCTGTTTATCATCTTATTTCTATGGCAAATTCCGCATACATTTGCAATTGCGATGCGAAGACATGATGATTATAAAGCTGCAAATGTTCCAATGTTACCTGTTGTCTATGGTTTTGATATGACGAAGAGACAAAATGCTGTATATGTCGCTTGTCTATTGCCATTACCATTTTTCTTAATTTCATTAGGAACTACTTTTGTTGCAATTACGACGATATTAAATATTGTATGGCTCTACATCTCTATCCGAGGGATATTTAAAAAGGATGATATTAAATATGCGAATACGGTATTTTATTATTCTTTGCTTTATTTAGGAGTCGTTTTTGGCATGATCATGGTTCTTCCAATATTTGCTTAAAAGAAACGAAAGCACTACTATTTTATGAAAAACTAAAATAGTGGTGTTTTTTTGTGTTTAAAATATTTATTCAACTTTCACATTGTGAAAATAACTCATTAACCTTGTACTTTACTACACATTATCATTACATTCGATGGAAACTGTGGCATAGTTAAAATTTATTGTTAAATTGTCGATTCGGAAATGCACTCCGCTTTCCCGCTGGTATCTACGTGCATTTCCAACGCTGGAGTTAGAATAAATTAGCACATCACATATACGATCTATTAAAAGTAGCATCAAGCAGTAATAGCAGACTATAATAAGATTTCATTAATTGTGATGAAAGAGTATCAATACGAATGGAGAGAGCTTAAATATTTGTAGTTTTTCCTTGGTTTTTGAGCTGTTTTTGTAACATTGGTAAACTTATTTCCTTTAATCTTTTTAATTTAGGTTAAAGTCCTTTATAATATAGGTAATGAAAGTACGGAAGGGGAACGGCTATGGAACTCATTTACAAAGGCAAAACAAAAGATGTATATCGTACAGAAGATGGCAATATCGAATTGCGTTTTAAAGATGATGTGACAGGAGAAGATGGTGTTTTTGATCCTGGGGCTAACACGATCGGGTTGACAATGGAGGGTGCTGGGAAATCGGCATTGAAAATGACGACACTTTTCTTTGAAAAGTTGAACGAGTTAAAAATACCTACACATTATATTGCTACCAATCTTGAAGCTAATACGATGACAGTAAAAGATGCGCAAATGTTTGGTGATGGGCTCGAAGTGATTTGCCGTTATCGTGCAGTGGGAAGTTTCTACCGACGTTATGGAGCTTATTGTGAAGAAGGACAAGCCTTAAATTCGTATGTGGAAATTACATTGAAAGATGATGAACGGGGAGATCCACCAATTTCCCAAGATGGGTTAGTACAATTAAACCTGTTGACGAATGAAGAATATCATCAACTCATTCAATTAACGAAATTGATCAGTCAATTTGTTAAAGATGAATTAGCAAAAAGTAAATTAGACCTATATGATATTAAATTAGAGTTTGGGAAAAATCTAAAAACAAATGAAATAATGTTAATTGATGAGATCTCAGGTGGCAATATGCGAGTGTATGATGAAAACAATAAATATATTGAACCATTAGAATTAGAAAAGAAATTATTTTAAGTATAAAGATTGTATATCATGTGAAAGCACGATATACTTTAAATATAATAGAGAGCGCTTTCAAGTGTTGTTATAGGTAACATAACTTTGAAAAGCCAATCTATAGAATAATGAATCAATTTCATAATTACAAAAAATAGCCGCAAAGCTACAATTTGTAGTTAAGAACGTTTCAACGAAACTACATATTGTAGCGTCGTCGCGATAAATTCGGATTATGAAATTGATTAAATGGGTCTTAAATTGATATAATTATTCATACAAAGTTCATAACTTTATGCATAAAAACATACACGAAACTCAATTATTACTTAGAGGAGGGATGTTTTTCAGTGTATTTAATGTATGATAAATTGTAGTTCGGTTGTAAATTAAGCCCTTTCATACGGAAATACATGATTATTACGTGAATATTTGATAAAATTGTAAACAAAGTGTAAATATTATTTATGAGGTGATTTTGTGGGGATCAATTTAAATGAATTTATTAGAAATAAAGCGTTTTCAGACAAAATTGTATCTGCTGAAGAAGCGGCGTCTTGGATTAAAGATGGAATGAACTTAGGAATGAGTGGCTTTACATTATTTGGAGAGCCTAAAGAGTTTCCTTTAGCATTATCAGAACGTGGTAAAACGGAGGACTTTAAAGTCAACTTATATACTGGAGCATCATTAGGACCGACAGCTGACCAATCAATGGCTGAATCAGATATTATCAATTTACGTGTACCATATCAAGGGAACCCAGTTATGCGTGGGAAGATTAATGGTGGTGAAATGAAATATATTGACCAACATTTATCACATACAGCAGAAGAAGTAAGGAAAGGTACTTTAGGTAATATTGATTATGCAATCATTGAAGCTGCAGCAATTACAGAAGATGGTTCTATTATTCCAACCGGTTCTGTAGGTAACTCACCAATTTTTGTCGAAAAAGCGGATAATATCATCATTGAATTAAATACTTCGGCGCCAAAAGAATACGAAGGTATTCATGATATCTATGTATTAGAAGAACAAGGCGAACGTCGTGAAATTCCATTATATGATGTGGGTGGACGTATCGGAGAGCCAGGAATTAAAGTGGATCCAGATAAAGTTCGTGGCATCATTTTATCTGAACAACCTGATATCCCGTCACCATTATTTGATCCGAACGAAGAAACACAGCAAATTGCTGATAACCTACTAGAATTCTTTGCAGGTGAGGTTGAAGCTGGTCGTCTATCGAAATCATTGGCACCACTTCAGTCAGGTGTTGGATCTGTAGCGAACGCAGTATTAAGTGGAATGAAAGACTCTCAATTTAGAGATATTGAAGTGTATTCTGAAGTGTTACAAGATGGTATTTTTGACTTAATTGATGCGGGAGTAGTTAAATTTGCATCTGCTACAGCATTATCATTATCGAAAAAACGTGTTGAATCACTAGGAACAGACTTAGCTAAATATAAGGACAAAATTGTTTTCCGTCCACAAGAAGTTACAAACCACCCAGAAATGATTCGTCGTTTAGGTGTCATTTCATTTAACACGCCAATTGAAGTAGATATTTATGGTAATGTAAATTCAACTCATGTTAGTGGAACACGTGTAATGAATGGTATCGGTGGATCTGGTGATTTCGCTCGTAATGCTAGAATTACAACGTTTGTTACTTCTTCTTTAGCAAAAGGTGGAGCTATTTCTACTATCGTTCCTTTTGTATCACATGTGGATCATACAGAACATGATGT
>JAPFCO010000094.1 GCA_026169505.1 Pseudogracilibacillus sp. | reverse complement strand
CATCTGACCAAGATAATGGTGCGTTGAAAGCATATCTACTTACAATTTGCCAGAACATCACAACAAGTGCTGCAGCGGTAAATGTTCCAATTAATACTTTCATTAAAAAATTAATTTTATCCATTACATTTATAAACATTTTCATATAAAACACTCCCAACTTGTCAAACATTTATAGAAGAACGATTCCGGATGTTTATTTTATCTTTCCACAATCCTCTTCTACTGGTTAAAAACCACTGTTAACCGATGTTCCTTAAGCGTTTTCATAAAGATGAAAACGACCCCTCTTACCTTTCAAATGCTAAATGTGGTATTCACTTGGGATGTTCCAGTTCGTTTTATTTTATATAACAAGAATCAATTTTATCATGGCAATAAGTATTATAAAATTGATTAAACAAAGCATGTCATTCCTTTTTTGACAATGAATAGTGAACATTTAGACAATTTATACATCTGTTCGTAGTATTTGTTTGTTTCACCTCCCTTTCTTGTCGTAAATGGGATCGATCCAAATTAATGCATCGATCCATTAGATCAACTTAATCCATTCGTAAGACGATCATTTTTGTTTCGGTCATTTCTTGAACTGCATAACTTGGGCCCTCGCGACCGACACCACTGTTTTTCACGCCACCATAGGGCCAGTGATCTAGGCGGAAATTCGATGTTCCGTTAATAACAACCCCACCGACTTCCATTTCATTCGCCACACGATAGGCTAGATCGATTTTGTTCGTGAAAATACCAACCTGCAAACCAAATGGCGAGTTATCCGCTTCCGCTACTGCATCATCGATGTTTGCGTATGGAATGATACTTACAATCGGACCAAAAACTTCTTCACAGACAACTTTACTCTGTCTCTTTGGATTACGTAGTACAGTCGGTTTAATGGATGCACCATTCTTTTCTCCACCAAATAATATTTCAGCACCCTCCGTTACTGCCTCATCAATCCAAGTTAAAATACGGTTTGCTGCATGTTCATCTACTAATGTACCTACATTTGTTGTTGGGTCTAATGGATCGCCAACTTTTAATGTTGCTACTGCTTCAACTAGCTTGTCGGAGAATAAATTTATAATTGATTCATGTACATAAATCCTTTGAACGGATATACAACTTTGCCCTGCATTACTATATCCTGTCGCCGCACACATCTTTGCTGCACGATCAATATTAGCATCTTCATGGACAATTGTTGCAGCGTTTCCTCCTAGTTCAAACAACTGTTTCTTAATCCCAGCAATTTGTGAGATGTTTTCACTTGCAACGAGTCCACCTGTGAAAGAAATAATGTTCACACGATCATCGCTTACAATTTGTTGCCCTACTTCCACGCCACCTAACACCATATTAATCGCACAGCTAGGTAATCCTGCTTCTAATAGTAACTCTAGGAACGCTGTTGCAATTAATGTCGTCTGTGGTGCTGGTTTTAAAATTGTGACATTCCCACCTGCAAAAGCTGGTCCTACTTTGTGACAAACGAGATTTAATGGTGCATTAAATGGTGTTATTGCCGCTACTACACCAACTGGGACACGGTGAGTAGATGCAATCGCATTCATCCCACGACTTGACACATCCCCAGGTAAAGTCTCACCATGCAGTCTTTTAGCTTCTTCACCTGATAATTCCAATGTTTCTACCGAACGATCAACCTCATCTAATGTGTTTTTTAACGGTTTACCTAATTCGCTTGATATAATCGTCGCAAATTCCATTTTTCTATCGTCCAATAATTGGGCAGCTTTTTTTAATATATTTGCTCTTTCATATGCTGTTATTTCTTTGACGCGTTTCTTTTGTTCAAATGATACTGCTAACGCACGATCAACATCTTCAGTTGTCGCGGCATATTGCACCCCGATCTTCTCTTGATTATACGGGTTCATAATCTCCGATTGTTCACGATCTGTCGAAAGCCATTTTCCGTCAATAAATGAATTTGCTGTTTTCAATTCCATGCCCCCGCCACTCCCTCTGATTTAATCATTTACTATTACCTATTGATTTTTTTGATCCGTACATATATATTTAATATATCTTTTAGATCGATCTAATGTAATCGTTAACAAATATAATACACTACCACCTAGTAAAATTCAATACCATTTTTGAAATAATTTAATTTATTTATGTTTTCCTTACCTTTTGGATAGGTACAGTTCTTTTTTCTACATGATGGAGGTATCATAATGTTTCGAGTTTACGTTTATTCTAGTTTAATTGTTTGTTATCTTTTATCTACTTTTATCCAACATGACATACTACCATATCTTGTAGGGATTCTAGCAAACATTACGATACTCGTGTCTATATTTTATGCGAGAGGCCTTTATTTACATTCTGGATTAATCTTTTACATGATAGGTGTTATCCTCTACTTCACAACTGAAAATGTCACTTTTCTATTACAATTCGATTCGATGATCGGTATTCTAGCATTGTTTATCGTGTTACCATTTTTAAATTCACTCATTATCGTCGGTCGGTATGATAAACATCTAAGTTCCTTATTACGATATAAAGTAAATGATGTTGGTGATCTGTATAAGCGAAGCTCCATTGTAAGTCACATTCTCGGATTATTTTTAAATATTGCTACGGTACCGATCTTGATTCAATCATTACGCAGTTCCTTAAAAAATTTTCCAAAAAAGATCACAGATCCATTTTATGCAAAAAGTATTTTACGCGCCTATTCTTTTTGTCTCATGTGGAGCCCAATGGAAGTAATGATTATTCAAACATTACAAATCACTGGTAAAAGTTATATCGTCATTTTTCCATTTTTATTAACTTTAGTCGTTCTCTTTTTATTCATTGATACTACTTTAGGGAAAAAACATTTCCAATATTTACCGTTACCAGCCGCCGAGGAACGTACGTCATTTCAAACGAGTTTCCAAAAAATCATTGATCTATTTGTACTATTATTCATTCTTGTTGGTTCTGTTTCTCTATTAGATCGATTGATCGTACAAGGTTATTTGTTTTCACTCGTCTTATTAATGATTCCAGTCTCTCTCATCTGGGCCAGAAGAATTGGTAAGTTAAAACAATATTGGATTCATACAATTCCACATTGGCAAGATAGATCAAAAGGGTTAGCGAATTTCTATTTTATGTTTATTAGTGCGGGATTTTTTGTCATGATGTTATCAAATACACCCTTTCTAAAAAAGGTACAACCATTTATTTTAACAATAGCTGACCAACCTTTAGTGTTATTTACAACAATTAGCTTATTCTTTTTTATTACATCGATGATAGGCTTCCATCCATTAATATCTATCGTCCTTTTAGCAGAAGTGTTACAGCCAGTATTAGCAGATATCGCAAGCATTCCATTATCGCTCGTCTTTATTATTAGTAGTTTAAGTACTGTTTTGTACAGTCCATTTCATATTTCTACCTCTGTATTAGCTGGAGAAATAAAGGTAAATCCATATCGAGTAGGTTTATGGAATATCCCGTTCGCTTTATTATTATTAAGTTTCACCGTATTATTTTCTTATGGATTACATCTTGTCCTTAGCTTCTTTTCCTAAAGGTTTCTACATGGCATCCAATGTGTCATTGTAATATAATGGCATATATGACAAAGTACGTATATAAGAAGTTCTTTTATAAAAGTAAAACATTCTACTAATAATCATCTTACTATTCAACCAAGGGGGAACAACAATGAGCTATAAACCACAACGTCGGGTTACATTATTAGATGTAGCCAATCATGCTGGTGTATCTCGCGCAACTGCATCTTTAATTGTCAGGAACAGTCCAAAAGTTGCCGACAAAACAAGAGATAAAGTTTTACAATCAATGGAGGAACTAGGGTATGTCTATGACCGGGTTGCCGCCAATTTACGATCACAAAGTTCCACTACAATCGGGACAATTATTACAGATGTCGGTAACACCTTTTTCTCACAATTATTACTCGGCGTCCACCAAGAATTTGAAAAATACGGTTACACCGTGTTATTAGGTACGACATTTGATTCATTAAAAAACCAAGATAAACTAATTTCAACGATGTTGGAAAATCGTGTAGGCGGCATCATTCTCTGTCCCGTTTCCGCCAGTTCAGCCGAAACAGTAGAGCGTGTCAATCAACTCGATATTCCTGTTGTGTTGGGAGTCCGAGAATTACCTAACTTAACATGTGATTATGTTGGTCTAGATTATGTTGCTGGTGCTAGAGTAGCAGTCGAACATTTAATTCATGAGAAAAAACATGAGCGAATTGCCTTTATAGGAGGGTTCGCCAACTCCTCTACATGGAAAGAGCGAATGGAGGGGTATCGACTAGCACATGTTGAAGCTAATCTAGACATCGATCCCGCACTTATTGTCGATAGCTCTCCTACTAGAGAAGGTGGACTAGAGGCAGTAACAAAAGTAATGCAGCAACCGAATCCACCAACTGCGATTTTCTGTTTTAATGACTTAAACGCATTTGGAGCGACAATCGCATTACGAAAAATGGGCTATCAACTAGGGAAAGATATTGATATCGTCGGATTTGATAATATTCCAGAGGCCGAAATCTCGTATCCACCATTAACAACGGTTTCCTCATTCGCCCAACAAACAGGCGTTGAAGCAGCAAACCTCTTGCACCAACGAATAAGTAAGCCAAATCAAGAGCGCCAACGTATCTTACTTGAACCAGAACTAGTAAAACGCGAATCTTCCTGAGATTGTGTTAGCTTAGGAAGTGGGTGTGTCGTAGGATCGTAGATTGATCAACCTACCTAATGATCAAATCGCAGGTCATGGAGCGAAAATTGGTGAACTCGAGCATACGCGAAGGCCTTGAAGCATAAAATAGATGAGTTCGAGCAAACACGGAGGTCTTGGAGCAAAAAATAGATGAGCTCGAGCAAATACGAAGGCCTTGGAGCAAAAAACAGATGAGCTCGAGCAAACACGAAGGCCTTGGAGCAAAAAACAGATGAGCTCGAGCAAACGCGGAGGTCTTGGAGCAAAAAATAGATGAGCTCGAGCAAATACGAAGGTCTTGGAGCATAAAATAGATGAGCTCGAGCAAATACGAAGGCCTTGGAGCATAAAATAGATGAGCTCGAGCAAACGCGGAGGCCTTAAAGTAAGAACTAGATGAGTATGAGCAATTGTACATTTGTTTTTGAAATAGTACGTACTTTAACAGAATTAAACGATAATAAATCAACAGTATGCGGACAATGCTGAGATACAAAAGGTTGGTGCACAAACTCATTTAATGTTTGTGCGCCAGTCCTTTTTTACAATTCCTTATGAAAATAATTGATCGATTGCTGTGATTTCATCATGCGATAATCTAACTTCTAGTGTTTTTAAATTATCTAGAACTTGTTCACTTCGCTTTACGCCGGGAATCATAACATCGATCGCATCTTGGGTAAAATACCAAGCTAAAACAAGATTGGCTATCTCTACTCCCTTTCCTTCGGCTATATCACGTAGCTGTTCTACCTTTTGTAAATTTTGTATGTATGCATCACCTTGAAAATGGGATTTTCTAGTACGTAAATCACCTTCAGGAAATACCGTATCTTTCGCATACTTCCCTGCTAACAATCCAGATGCTAAAGGAAAAAATGGGACAAATGAAATAGTATGTTCCCTCGTATAAGGAAAGAGTTTCTTCTCATTCTCACGATTAATTAAGTTGTATTCGTCTTGCACAACATTCACATATCCATCTTGGTTCGCTTCTTTTAATTGCTCTTCTGAAAAATTCGATACCCCAATGGCACGAATAACCCCTTTTTCCTTCAACTCTTGCAGTGCACCAACTGCTTCATATTTTGGTGTATCCTCATCTGGGCTATGGATGTAAAACAAATCGATATAATCCGTTTGCAGTCTTTCTAAACTTTCTTGTACTGCTTGTTGCAGAAACGCTGGAGAATTATCAACTACCATTGTTCCATCTACCATTTTTTGAGCCGCTTTCGTTGCTAGCACAATTTGATTACGAGCTTTCGTTTCTGTTAGTACTTCCCCAATGATTTCCTCTGAGTATTTGGGACCGTAAATAAAAGCTGTATCCCAAAAATCAACCCCATGATCAATAGCTGTTTTTAGAAATTTTCGACCTGCTTCATCTTCGATCGTTGGATACAGTCTTTGCCCTCCAACCGCATTTGTGCCAAGCCCAATTGGATTGACGGTTAAATCTGTTCCACGAATCGTTCTTTTTTTCATCGTTCATGCATCCTTTCGTTCATCTATCTTTCATCCTGTATGTCACAATCCCACTGCTTTAGGTGATTGCATGAGTAATCAGTAATTCTAATCCTAATTACACATGTGAAATGCACATAAAAAAGGACAAGAAAAGTTCCTTGTCCCCCATCTATTTCACTTCCAACTTGGTACTAATTCTTGTGTTATTTGAATCGCTTCTCGTAATCGTTTCACAGGCATTTGCCCTGGCGCCGATAATTCGACTCCAACACCAAACGTTAAGACTGAACCATATGCCCAACCAACAATCCGACTCAACCCACCAATATCCCCCATCGACATCGTGATCACTGGAACATCTAGTGCTTCATCGATTGCCTTTGTCATTTCTAACAAACGAAATACATCTTCTTTACTTTTTGGCATGACAGCAAACTTCGCAATATCGCCATCTAATGCTACTACTTGTTTTGCCCGCTTCATTAACTCATCATTGTCTGGTGTTAATGTGAAATTATGATAGGAAAGAATGAGCGTCTTCCCTGCTTCCTTGGAAACAGAACGAACTTCTTGCACATATTTTTCCTCATTGGATGTTTCATAATCTACTAGATCAACAGCAGATTTCTTACACACATCACTTAATAATTGAACTTTTTCTTGTTCTGTTAAGGTAATTTCCTCGCCACCCTCATGTTCCGCACGAATGGTGAATAGTAAAGGGGTTTCCGTCATTTTCTTATAGTCCTTAATAATTTGTAGCACAACATCCGTATGAGCTAAGTCTTGAAAAAAGTCAGCACGCCATTCAATTACATCTGGCGAATGCGTTAACACAACTTCAAGTTGCTCGATGATTTCAGTTGTCGTTTTCCCTGTTAATGGTGTACAAATAGCTGGAAAGCTTTCTGTTTTCAATCTACTTTTGGTCATCTTTGTTAGCTCCTATTCATTCACAATATGACCATTATATCATTTTACAAATATTCTTACATTATTTTTTTAATTTAATCATACGGATTTAATTATTTATTTTTTTTTGATCTGAAACATGATTGGTAAAATATGTTTTCGCCGACTGTAAACAACGACGAGCAAATTCTTCATACCCTAATAAGTCAACCTGCTCTTTATTCGGTAATTCAATTGAATAGGGTACTTTTGGAATCGCATTCACAATGCTCGCAATATCAATGCCACCTTCCCCAATATAAGAACGAGCCTCGCGAACGATACGAATCATTTCTT
>JAPFCO010000283.1 GCA_026169505.1 Pseudogracilibacillus sp. | reverse complement strand
TATTAATACAGTGGGGGCATCAATCATTATTACCACAGAAAGTTTATTGCCTAGCTGTACTGAATAATTACTCGCTATAATATCGTTTACATCATCCACTAATGCGATAATTTCAATGCAATGCGAAAATAATCAAATCTCATTGGGGAGATCGAGTAATAACATACCATCTGGACTATATGTAAAGGAATAAAGATACTTAGTATCCATTTGAAAATTCACCTCAATTATTTTCATATACAGGAAATGCAGTAGCAATCGTTTCTCCATCTTTGCTTTAATATCTCTTTTCTGCACCAGTATTTAATCATCCACTTTTAAAATTCTTTGCAAATATCTTTCTTTAATTCTTCATTCGCATTCCTATACCTCTCGTTCACGTCTAAACAAAAGTCAAACATATGTGCAACATGCCAACTAATATTATCTAATCTTGTATAGATTTCCATTAAATATAAAGTTATCTTTTCACGGTTTCCAATGCTCGTATCTACAAATTCCAATTGTTCAATGAGGATACTGAACTCGTTAATTAATATAGATAAATCTTTTAAACGTTCTTTTTGGGCATGTAGTTCTTTATTTGAAAAAACAGTCGTATGAGTAGTATTTAAGTTCTCATAAAATGTAATTATCCCGTGAAATTGCTTAATCATTAGTCGGCCTCCAATCTGTGTCTCTCAATACATTATCTTCTATTTCTATCACTCGACCTACTTGTCTCCTTGTTTCTTCAATATTTATTGTTCCATCAAAATTTAATACATGTTTTATTTCGCCTGAATAATCCGCTATTTCTATATAGTTTTTATACTCACTTAAGAAAATATATTCCATTTCTAACATACGATTATCTACTTTTTTCATCACTCTATAAATGTAATGTCCATTTTCCTTGGAGTTTGTCTTGGAAAGGTGGGGTTGAATTGATTTTCCGAATGGTGTTATGAAAAATTCATCCATAGAGCTTATACCTCGACGCTGTTCATATTCCCGGAACATCTTCTTCGTAAAATCACTCACCTCATCAACATGCCATAAATATTCTTGAATTAGTAAATGGGTATCCAATAATAGATTATTAGTATCATCTTCTTCAATTGATAATGTTTTATTCACTTCTTCTGTCTGATGCAAATCTAAGTCATGTAACTCTTTTAGATAATTATCTAATTCATCTTTCAACTCATTATAATCTCCTATATTTTCATATTGTTCCACAATTTCTTCTGTTGAAACGATAGCGGTTTGCTTGTTTAATTTTTCTAAAAGTGCTAACACACTCGTTAATTGCCTTTCCACAAATATCCATCCTTGCTAGTTTTATTTGCCTTTTTTCGATTCATTGTACCATCTAAATTTAAAACATATTTAATTTTACCTTGCTTACTAGCAACTTCTAGATGCTCTTTGTGCAGAGCTTCTAAATATATGGTCACCTTTTTCCAAGTGTTTTCCAGTGTTTTTTCCACTTTATAAAAAACAGTCTAAAAGCTAATCTACTAAATATATTGTGAGGGATCTTGGTACACCTTCAACAACCTCTGTCTTTACTTCCCCTTCCCAATACGGTAGTATTACTTCTTTAAAATCTAAAATCAGTTCATTTTTTAATTTTGTATTATTCCTAAAAAAATACTTATAATTGTAAATAACCAATACTATTTTTTCTTCAATTATCCATTGTAAATCCCTCATCCAATCTAAATATCGATCAACACTATCTAAACACGATGTAGGAAAATTGAATTTATTTTGAATTTCAAAAATATAATCCTCCCAGCACTGAATCATTTCTCCTTTGATTTTTACAATATATATATTACTGTTTTTTATAGATTTTATGATCGTTTCCAATGTTTTAAGGTCTACATTTATTATTGAATTTTTAATAGAGTTCATCATATCACCGCTACTTCTGTATTTGTGCGCATGTTTTATAATGATTGTTCCAAATGCTTCTTAACTAGTGAACATCGTCTTCATCAATAAACCGAACAGGCAGTTTTTCCTGCCAAATTAATATCAACTTTCGAAATTCATCTGTTTCGATATATTGATCTGGCGGGGGGGGGGTGTCTAATATATCGGATAGTGAAACCGATGTTATATCCTGTTGAATTAATACTGTAGGACCATCAAAAGTCACTTCTTTTTCCTTATATGTGCCAGCAACTATTTTATCAATAAGATCGATTAGTAAATTTACATCTTCTTCAGTCACTATTTCTTCGATGAAATGTGAAAACAACTCTATTTCTTTAGGGAGCTTAATCATTAAAAAACCAAATGAATCACGTTCAAAAAAATAAGGAGACTTCAATATGTAACACCTCGATAATTATATTAAAAACCTTTTAAAACAATTATGCTTCAAAAGGTTTTTTAGTGAAGGTCATCTATATTAATTTACGAAACTCATCTGTTTCGACATATTGATCCAGGGGCAGATTGTCTAAGATATGCGCTTATTTTGATACTTTGAAAGAGTTACAATTATGACGTTAACTAACAGCTACAGTCCAACTAGAATGCCCCTTCATTCTTCAATCACATTTTTCCATATGACTTTTCCATCCGATAAATAAATTGTACTTGGTGGATCCTCATAGAGGGAGACTTCGACCAAGGAGCTTTTTTCTTTTCCTAACCAATTATATACACTACCTGTATTATTGATTGGGTGAGACAATATATTCTTTTACATGCCACCGCATAATACTCTACGTAATTGGTATCATCATCTTCTAATCCATTGTTTGTTTCATAAAGGGTGGCTGGTGTGCCTGTTATTTTCAATCCACTTTCCCACTCTATAACAAGTTCATAACTACCATACTCATCTAATGTTTTAATTAAAGAATTATACTCCAACTTCATCATCCTATTCTATAAATCTAACGGCTTTACTGGCACTATATGTGCACCGGATTTACTATAATGTATGTATGGATTGATATAATTCAAGGTCAAGGTAAGCAGTAGCAGTCATTTTAAATGCTTGCTAACTTAGTGAAGGCCATCTTTATTAATAGAACGTTCAGGTAGCTTTTCTTTCCAGATTAATATTAACTTTCTAAACTCTTCTGTTTCTATCGTTTGCTCAAAAGGTGGCTCAATTAAAAACTCATTGGATACAGTAGTAAAGTCAGGTTTTATTAATACTGTAGGAGCATTGAAATAAACTTCATAATCCTCATACATACCATCCTTAACCTTATCAATAATATCAATAAATTTGTTAGCCTCTTCATCTAAGGCAATTTGTTCAATAAAATCAGCGAACAATTCAATTTCCTGTGGAAGTTCAATCATTAAAAATCCATGTGGACCACGTTTAAATGAAATTTTATATTTCACTAAAATTACCTACCTTTATCGTATATAGGATGAATTAAATTTTAATAGACCTCCCTACTCTTTATGGTTCAAGTCCCTTTTGCATCAATAAAGCGCCGTCAGTATGTCTTATTTCACCATGTATATCTCATGTTGTTTATCTAACTCAATCATATAATTGATCATTTTTTCTTTTTTAAAAAATAGCATGTAAAACACTTTCGTTTCAAATGCTTCTTAACTAGTGAACATCATCTTTATTAATAAATCGAACTGGTAATTTTCCTTTCCAGATTAATATTAACTTTCTAAACTCATCTGTTTCGATATATTGATCTGGCGGGGGGTTGTCTAATATATCGGATAGTGAAACGGAAGTTACTGTTGGGGTTATCACAACTGTTGGTGCATTGATCATTATTTCCTCTTCCTCTTTCTCTCTTCGCTGTATCGAATGTATACTTTCAATAACTTCATTTACTAAATCTTCTGTCGCTATCTCCTCAATGAAATTTGCAAATAGCTCAACTTCCTTTG
>JAPFCO010000008.1 GCA_026169505.1 Pseudogracilibacillus sp. | reverse complement strand
GCATCTAATGGAGAGAACATTTCCGGTCCCGATAAATCTCCTGACAAACCGTTTAAAACATCAGCTGGAACACAAAGGCTCATTGATTGCATCCAAGCACCTTGTGAACTATAAGCATCGAATAATGGATCAGATGCAAAAATGATTAATGCACAAGGAATTGCTATCATAAATATGCTTCCTAATAAATAACTCATTTTCACTAATGGATGTAGTTTATTATGTTCTTTTAGTGGAGTAACAATTGGCCACCACATAGTAATTGCTGTAATGAATAAGAATAACGTTACGGATGTGTGAACGAATTGATGTGACTTTGTAAAGTCAAAAATCAATGGCAAGTGATACATCGCAAAGAAACTATTAAACACAGCTAAAGCTATAAGCGGATGTGTCATTATTTTTAATATCGGCCGAATTATTGGCAATGATATAAATTTACGTAACAACCATTTTGGAATACCCCGGATAATAAATATCGGGATAATGAAATACAAAATTGCCATTTGGATCATATGCGCACTCATCATAATATGCGATAATAAATCAACTGGCGCTCCCTTAACTAAATATATTAAGAGCATACTACTATAGAAATATAGTTGCTGACTTATTGTTGGTGCAGGTAAATCTTTGCCAAATCGATCTCTCATTGGTCCTGTTATGAGAAAATAAGCAATCGAAATACAGATAATAAACGTAAGAAAGAATGGACTCCATAGTGCACGAAATCCAAATATTTGAATATCTAACCACATAGTAATTCTCCTCTTAAAAAAGTATCCATTCATATTATAGCGCAAAACAACAATTGTTTGCACGCCCGATGTGACAATATATCAAATTATTCTTATCCAATTTACTCTACACTCAAGCCTATTTCTTTAATATAGTCGATGGAAACCGTAACGAAGTGAAAAACGTAATATAAACTACGCGATGAAAAGTTTAATTGCGTCCTAAAAACAAATTGCGAAACAACGCTACGGAAAGCGATATATATTCAGGATGCAGATTTTTCCTGTATCAATTAATATGAACGACAATTTATTAGTATTTCTTTATTTTTTTATAAAAGTAACACAGAATTTATGTCACAGTCTATATTAACTATCTTGATACAAGTTACAATATCATCGAGATGTGAATATTTAAAAATGAGAATAAAAAAAACTGGGGTTTTACTCCCCAGTTTTTTCTTACCACCAAGTGATTACCATTAAACCAGCTAGTGTTAAAAAGGCCGCCCATACTCCACCAAATATTAATGTGGCAGGCATTTCATGATCCTTATCCTTCAAATGCATAAAGTAGTAAAATTGAAATCCTGCTTGAACAATTGCCATAATGAACAAGATAGGCATAATATACATTCTGCTAATAGATTCTGTTGCTACCATAGCAAAAGCAATTAATGTAAAAACAATCATTAACGCAAAAGAGATAACTTGCTTTTGCATTTCTTCTTTACTTTTTTGTCTTCTAAACGAATCAGATTCATCTTTTACATCTACATTCGAATCATCAGTCATATATTACCCCACCTTTCCCATTAAGTACACTACTGTAAAGATGAACACCCAAACTACGTCAATAAAGTGCCAGTACAAACTGAACGTATTAAATTTAGGCGCATTATACAGGTTTAAACCTCTTTTTGCATTACGGATTAACAGCGTAATTAGCCAACATAGTCCAAATAGTACGTGACCACCGTGGAAGCCAACTAGCGCATAAAAAGCCGATCCAAATGCAGATGAGCGGAAAGTAAATCCATAGTCTGAAATATAATGAGCGAACTCATATACTTCACATGCTAAGAATCCAATCCCAAGTAAACCAGTTATTCCTAACCATAAATACATCTTACCAAAATCATTATTACGCATATGATACATAGCGTAAACACTCGTTAATGAACTAGATAATAATAACATTGTCATTAAGAATACTAGTCCTAGTCCAAATAACTCTTCTGATGCAGGACCACCTGCAGTTGAATTTTTCAACGCAAGGTAAGTCCCAAATAAACAAGCAAATAAAACTGTTTCACCGCCAAGGAAGAACCATAAACCGTAAAATTTATTTCGACCTTCTAATGACGCTTTTTCCGGTTCTAGCGGTAACTTCTCTGGAAATAAAGCACTATGATCGTGACTCATAACTTACTTTGCCTCCTCTTCTAATGCCTTTTGGAGCTCTTCTTTAGGTATATAGTAGCCATAGTCGTCTTTAATAGATCTGTAAGCCATACAACCTATAGCAAAAGCCATACCACCGTACAGTGCAAGAAATGCTAGTACATGATCTGTTTGATAGATAAAGCCAAATCCTGCAACAAAGAACCCGAAGCTCATTAAGAACGGCACAAAAGAACCATTCGGCATATGAACATCATCTAAAGGTTCTCCTGGAGGCATCTTACCGTCACCTTCCATTTTTTCAATCCAAAGTGGATCAAGTCCTCGAACGAGTGGTACCTGTTCAAAGTTGTAATATGGAGGTGGTGAAGATATAGACCATTCTAATGTACGTCCATCCCATGGGTCTCCCACAGCTTTCTCACCTTTAACTCCTACATAAATAATATTGATGATAAATACAATTGAACCGACAGCCATCGCAAAAGCTCCAATTGTACTTATTAAGTTACCTAATTCCAGTCCTTGGTCATGTAAAAACACCCAGTATCTACGTGGCATACCCATTAGACCTAAGAAATGCTGAATAAAAAATGTTAAATGGAATCCGATAAAGAAGAACCAGAAT
>JAPFCO010000302.1 GCA_026169505.1 Pseudogracilibacillus sp. | reverse complement strand
ATGCTAAGCCACCCCATGTCACCAGCTGAACTGAAACCGTAAAGCAATCCACCAAATCCGAGAGTCGAGAGAATGATGGATAAGATGTCTACTTTCGGGTTCTTTTGTTCAGTTACATTTTTCAGTAAAAAGTATGCAGCAACGATAGTTGCAATAGCAATCGGTAGTACGACGTAAAAAACACTACGCCATGGGAACTGGTCGACGAGCCAACCAGATAAACTTGGTCCAATTGCTGGAGCAAATGCAATCACAAGACCGAACATTCCCATTGCTGTCCCCCTTTTTTCGAGAGGGAAGATAAGGAACAGGATTGTCTGCATAAGTGGCATCATAATTCCTGCGCCAGTTCCTTGTAAAATTCGGCCAACTAATAAGAACGAAAAGCCGGGAGCAATTGCACATAAAAGTGTACCAATTGTAAAAAACCCCATCGCTGAAAGGAATAACCTTCGTGTCGTAAACTTATCAATTAAAAATGCGGTGATTGGAATCATAATCCCATTAACGAGCATAAAAATCGACTGCAACCACTGAACAGTACTTTCACTTATTTCGAGATCAGTCATGATAAGTGGCAAAGCTGTTCCGAGCAACGTCTGATTAAGGATCGTAATAAACGCCCCTGATAATAAAACCGCAATTAGCGGAATATATTTTTTCCATTCAAATGTTTCTTCGTTTACCATTAAAAACCAACTTTCTTGCAAATAAATGCTAATATAACACCTTATAAAAGGCTACCATAATAAAAAAAAAAATAACAACTTTTAATACTATAGCTACGATGCATAAAGTGTCATTATAATAAGTATTAAGAAAATAATAGCTTAAAAACACGGATTTTCATTGATCGCAAATATGTTATTAAGCATAATTTATTTCAGTGAAATATACTTTAAAACAACAGATTATACTTACAAATAATTGTCATAAGCGACTATTGATTACTCACTGAAAGTGACGACTAGCCGGAACATTCTTTGAAAATCAACTCATAAATAAGCGACGGAAAAAAATATGTAAGCTTATTGATTATACAATTGCAATATTATGCCCGTCTTCACAATATTATTCATGACGAAGCAGGCAAGGAGGTTTGAATTGTTAAAATGATAGCCATTGAAGTTTTTTATTTAATGAAGGAAGAGGAATGATCGAAGCAAAACGTATTTGACTTTCTGCCTCTGCAATATCGTACTATGTTGTTTATATTTTTAGATGTATATTTAGATTAAGAACGTATAAAGGGGTTTTCATCATAGATATTACAGCTTTTATATTATATAGTTTTATCATAACTTTTACGCCTGGACCTACAAATATTGTTATCTTATCCACGGTCCACAATTATGGTTCCAAAAAAGCAATGGAATATACGTATGGAGCAACGATTGCTTTTGGCATATTACTAGGTCTATCTGCGGTGTTGAATTCCGTGCTGGTCACAATTTTGCCTAAAATATTATTTGGTATGCAAATAATAGGAACAGTATATATGTTATATCTAGCTTATCAAATCTACAAAATGGATTCATCCAATTCTACTGATAACAAAACAGGTACATTTATTTCAGGTATCTTAATGCAATTTTTAAATCCTAAAGTAGTTATTTTCACATTAACTGTTATTCCTAGCTTTATCTTGCCTTATTATACGGATGTTCCAAGAATTACAATTAGTGTTATTGCAATCACGCTTATCGGATTTTTTGCCTTTATTTCATGGGTGTTTTTTGGCGCAATCTTTAAGAAGTTTTTACGGAGACATGAAAGGATCGTTAATGTTATAATGGCATTAAGTTTATTGTACGCAACGGTTATGATTTGGACATAGGCAATGGATGAAGGGATTGAATGAAATGGAGAAGTTCATCTATAAAAAGCAAGCAGGTGTAACGGCATTATCAGCTAGTTTCACTGATTTTAAATATAAAAATCACGCCCACAAAGAGTATGCAATTGGTGTAACAATGCGTGGTATTCAACATTATCATTTGGATGGGACGTTACAATTATCACATCCAGGGGGTGTCATGCTTTTTAATCCGGAACAGGCACATGATGGGATGGCACATGACGAGAAAGGTCTAGATTATGTAATGTTATATATTGATCCACAGTCCTTTTTAGAAGTGACCGGGAAAAAGGATATCGTCCATTTTTCTTCCCCTATTGTGTATGATCGTACCCTGAAACAACAAGTAATCGGTCTAGCTAGTGGCATTTTAAATGAAAAAGAAGAAGCGTTATGTAGTGAATTGCTCGTATCGCTTACAGATAATCTTGTTCAATCAAGTGATTCAATAGAGTATAAACAGGACCATATTTTAATTAGCAAAGCGAAAGACATGCTTCACTCGGATTTAGGAAGTGTACTTAAATTGGATGAAATTAGTAGGGAGCTTCAGTTATCAAAATTCCAGTTTATTAGAATGTTCAAATCTCATACTGGAATAACACCTTACCAATACTTCCTTAATTGCAAAATCGAACGTGCGAAACAATTAATGGATGCACATCAAGATGTATATGACATTATAGTGGCATGTGATTTTGTTGACTTATCCCATTTAAATAAACATTTTAAAAAAATGTACGGAATCACAGCTTTTGAATATATGTTACATGTAAGTTGAGCATTCGATCTATTGAGTAGAGGGAGAGCAAAATGAAACAAACAACTGATTTTATAAAAATGAAGCAAAATAGTGAAAAGATTGTCATGTTAACAGCGTATGACTATCCTTCTGCAAAACTAGCAGAGCAAGGAGGCGTTGACATCATTTTGGTGGGGGATTCGCTTGGGATGGTCGTTCTTGGTTACGATTCAACGATTCCAGTTACAATGGAAGACATGATCCATCACACGAAAGCCGTTAAACGAGGGGCACAGAATACATTTATCATGGTAGATCTGCCGTTTTTAAGTTATCATTTATCGGTTAAAGACACGATCATCAATGCTGGCAGATTAATGCAAGAATCCGGCGCTCATGCTGTAAAATTGGAAGGTGCTGAAGAAGTAATTGAGCATACAGCTGCCTTAACTGAAGCTGGAATTCCTGTATGTTCCCATCTTGGCCTGACACCACAGACTGTCGGAGTGTTAGGTGGTTATAAGGTGCAAGGAAAAGATGGGACCACAGCAAGAAAATTGATAGAAGATGCTAAAAAATGTGAGGCAGCAGGAGCATTTGCGCTGCTTTTAGAATGTGTTCCGAAACAAATTGCCGAGGAAGTAAGCAAAGTCCTATCGATCCCAGTGATTGGGATTGGCGCTGGATCAGAAGTGGATGCTCAGGTTCTCGTCTATCATGATATTTTAGACTACGGTGTTGAACGGGTTCCTAAGTTTGTAAAACAATACGAAACATTAAATTCACTTGTATTGAAATCCATTCAAGCTTATGCTGCCGATGTGAGAAATGAGCGTTTTCCAGAAGAGCAGCATTCTTTTACGATGAAGGATGAAGAATTGAGAGGACTTTATGGGAGTAAGAAATAAAAGTAATGACAATAAGTAAGGCGTACTGGAATCACAACTAATAATGATGTAGGTTTATCTGCGATGTAACTGCTCAAGTACTTCTAGCGTCATTATTTTATGATTACATATAAGGGAGATTCATTGATGAAAAACGCCAATATTATTTTCTTTGAGCGAAAATTTCCGAGTGCTAATATGATTCTAATCAAGGATCAACTTCCAATCCTAATTGATACAGGTTTTGGCAGCGATTCGAAAGAAACAGTGCAATTCATAAAATCAGCAGGCATTCCTCCGGAGGAATTACATCTAGTTGTGAACACCCACTATCATAGTGACCATGTTGGGGGAAACCATTACCTGCAAAAAAATTATGGAGTAAAGATTGCAGCTCATTCATGGGATGCTGCTTCCATTAATACAGGTGACCCTGAAGCATGTAGCTCCGAATGGTTAGATCAGTCTGTTGACCCTTATCAAGTCGATTTGAAACTATCAGATAATGATCATATTGAAACAGGAAGTAGCACTTTTCAAGTTCTGCACACACCGGGACATACATTAGGACATATTTCTTTATATGAACCGGAATCAGAGATACTTATTTGCGGTGATCTCTTTCACAGAGATGATGTCGGGTGGTTAAACATCTTCAGAGAGGGTGTTTCCTCAATCCAACGATCTTTAGAAAGTATCGATCGGATATCTACCCTACAAGTGAAGCGGGCATATTCAGGTCATGGACCTCAAATTGAGGATCCACATCGCTCCATTGATACGGCAAGGAAAAGGCTTGAAAATTGGCTTAAAAATCCAGAAAGAGTTTCATGGCATGCGTGCAAAAGGATTTTTGCCTTTACATTAATCATGAAAGATGGATTACCAAAAGAAGAGATTGAGACATATCTGTTAAACTGTGGTTGGTTTCACGACTTTGCACGCTATACATTCCAGCTTCAGCCAGAAGAATTTATTCAAGTTTTAGTCGATGAAATGATTCGTTCTGGAGCAGCAAGTTGGCATCAACAACGTTTAATCGCTATGGCTCCATACGTAGCGCCACAAAAAGAATGGTTGGATCAGAACATCAAGCCGAAAGATTGGTAGGTTAATCGATTCTTTTGGAAGTTTAACATGGGCGCAAGAATGGAGAGCAATGACATATTTTCAAGCAAATGCTTCATGACGGGAGAGTTTAAAGTGGATTTAAAAGTTGGAACAGTCATAGAATTCGAACGGACCTTTATAAAAGAAGATGTTGACACATTTACAAAAGTATCGATGGATGAAGGAGAGCACCATACAAACCCTGATGAACTAGGAAGATTTGTTGTTCAAGGATTATTAACCGCCACATTGCCTACCAAGATTGGTGGAGAATACAATGTACTAGCTCGGACAATGAATTTTGAATTTTTCAGACCCGTCTTTACGGAAGACACGATAAATTGTGAAGTAACAGTTGAAGAATTGGAAGAACGAGATAATAATAGAAAATCTATTGTAGCGACTTTAATATGTACAAATCAGGACGGGAAAAAAGTGTTGGGTGGGAACTTTGCGGGGGTTATATTGGTAGGGGAGTAGTTCGTTAATGGATAAAAGAGTTGATGATCAAGGTCAGTGTTATTGTATGAGCAATCACGGCTAAGATAATTGCATTATTTTAAATGATAGGCATTCCGGATTTAAGAGGGATGCCTTTTATAATGGTAAAAATTAAAAGGAATGTTTTTAGGTACTTAAAAAAAGTAATAAAATAGATACGGCTAAAGATAAAGGAGTCTATGAAAGAAATAAAAATAGCTTAATATAATAGTATGATCAAGATTCGCTTAGAATAATAATGGCAAATAAAGATAAGAATCCTGAGTTTGATGAATGTATAAATGGAGACTTATGAACCGAAATACGATAGGTGGAGGGTCTATATATTCATTGTTAATTGATCTATTGAATTAAATGAATGACTAAAGTTTCACTATCTTAAACTTTATACTTGTGAAGGATTTGTATTAATACTATAGTTTGTTTAATTATATGATAGTGCTTACTTTATCGGAAAGAGTTGGTAAAATCTTTTATTTATTAAAAAAACCGTGTCCGTATGATAAGAGAATCTAGGAGCTGTTCGGATATTAGAGAAAGAAAAGAAGTAGAAGAAACATAAGAGTGAAATATGAAGAGAAACTATATATATCTTATTTTGAAAATAAATAGGGGGTAAGTTTCAATGCCTATTGTCAATTTGCAAATATTAGAAGGAAGATCAAACAAACAAGTAAAGGAAGTGATCCAAAATATGACAGATACTATTTCAACGACCTTGGACGTTCCCAAAGAAAGAGTGCGAGTGTTAGTAACAGAGATTCCTAAAACTCATTGGGGGACTGGTGGTGTATTGAAATCAGATGAATAGGAGTTTAAATTAATTCAGTGTAGTTTTCATGTTATTTAATCAATTTCATAATACGGGTCTATCGCCACCACGCTGTTTTTTGTACTTATGAAATTGATTCTATTAGTAATTAATGTAAAAGAGAAGAATTAAAATAATCTTCTCTTTTATTCATAGCGACGTTTATGCACTTCCATTGTATTTAATTTACCATCTATTGAAGATTATTCGATTCATGTGTATAAATCGAATGTCGCGTACAAATCGGGAAGAAGTAAAAGCCTTGATGAAGAATAGTGTCCAATCCTGCACACAGTCAAAATAAGAAACTAGTATTAAAAATAAGATGAGAGAAGCTAAAAGGAGACACACAAATGAAACTAGCAAGCTTTACATATAAGAATATGGAAAGTTTTGGAGTTGTAACGGACGATGGTGTTATTGATCTGAAGAAGAGGTTTAACAATAAATATAAGGATTTAAAAACGTACCTTGAAAATAATGGCGCAGAGAAAATTACTATAGATATAGATAAAACCGATTACTCACTAGACCAAATTGAATTTTTACCTGTCATTTCCAATCCCGATAAAATTATTTGTGTCGGTTTAAATTATCACGAACATGTAAAGGAAGTTGGACGTGATAAGTCGGAAGAACCGGTTATCTTTTTAAGAGTAGCAAATTCGCAAACTGGTCATCAGAATGATCTGCTTCTTCCCTATGAATCTTCTATGTTAGATTATGAAGGAGAAATCGCAGTCATTATTGGAAAAAAAGGTAGACGAATTCAAGAAAAGGCAGCAATGGACTATGTTGCTGGATACTCTTGCTATAACGATGGATCTATTAGAGACTGGCAGCTACGTAATGATCAGTGGACTCCAGGTAAAAACTTTGATGGTACAGGGTCATTTGGTCCATGGATGGTAACAAGGGGAGAAATAAAAGATGAGGATGTACTTATTGTAGAAACGAGAGTCAATGGAGAAGTCATGCAAAAATCAACAACTGAAATGCTCATATTTCCTATTAAAGAATTAATCGCTTTTATTTCTACTTTCACAACCTTACATCCGGGTGATGTTATTGTCACCGGAACTCCAGGTGGTGTGGGGATGAAACGAGAACCACAAACGTTTCTGAAAGATGGCGATACTGTGGAAATAGAAGTTAGTAAGATTGGTACATTGGTAAATAAAGTTAAAGCTGAATAATAAAGTTAAGATGTAAAATCAAATAAACAAATTTTATAGGAGGGGTTTATACATGATTAAACCTTTTAAACTTGGATATGTAGACTTTGCGTCCAAAAATATTGAAGCGATGGAGTATTATTATACGAATGTAATGGGATTGACTTTAGTTGAGAAAGATGCGGATGGGATAAGGTATTTAAGTACAGGTTTGGACCATCATAATATCGCACTAACGCCATCTAACGAAAGTGATTTACAATGTATAGGTTTTCAATTAGGTAAACAATATGAATTAAAGGATGTAGAAAAACAATTAAAACAGCAAGGTATTTCAGCAAAGCTTAAATCGGATGCACGACCAAGTTTACCCAAATTACTAGAGTTAACAGATCCCGATGATTTTATTGTTCATCTATTTACAAATATGGAGACACCGGCTCCACATTTCAAGGAAAATGGCATTGTCCCAAATAAACTGGGACATCTAGCATTAGGTTCAATGGATCCGAATAGATCAGTTGCATTTTATAATAATGTATTGAATTTCGAATATACGGATAAAATTGGTGATCGAGCAAACTTTATTACATGTAATTCAGATCATCATGTACTAAATATATCTAATCTTGGTCAACAAGTTGGACATCCAGTCATGTATCATATTGCTTTTGAATTAAGAGATGCTAGTCATCAATATAAAAGTTTGGATATCTTAGCAAGGAACAATATTCCAACGTTATGGGGCCCAACTCGACATACTGCTGGCCACAATATAGCAGCTTATCATCATGATCCAGAAGGTAACTTAGTTGAATTGTTTATCGAGATGGATCAACTACTTGTTGATGTTGAATATTTTGATCCGCGTCCTTGGCATGAGGAACTCCCTATGAAAGCAAGACATTGGGATGATAATGCTGCATGGGGTATAAGGTATGAAAAGACATTATTTGATTTTGCCTTACAAAAATATCAATAGTATAGAATCTGTAGACTATTCTATTGAAGCAATAGAATAAATAGCTTGTTATTACATCCGTCTTACACTTCATATTGATATCTTT
>JAPFCO010000163.1 GCA_026169505.1 Pseudogracilibacillus sp. | reverse complement strand
TATTAAATTAAATTTTGTCGTTAACCACTCTGCTTCGGCATAGAGGCGATCTCTCGTTACTCCAGGAACATCTTCCACGATAGAAATCCTTTCACCTACTAAGCGATTAAATATAGTTGATTTCCCAACATTTGGTCGACCTACTATAGCAACTGTTGCTTTAATCATGGGGCACAACCCCTTTCTCTCCATATAAATTTACAAAGCTCTTTCTATTTTAACAAACAAGCATTGGTATCACAATTTCTTTATGCTTTAATGTAGTAAAGCCTTTGTATAATTAAACATTGTTTTGACACATCTTATCAAACATTCAACAATAACTAACAATAATACCGTCATTAATAAATAAGTCATGTAAACATAGTCACCTATTGTGTAATGTAAATAATAAATAATAAGGATCATTTCATATAGTAATTGGCCTAATGTTAGTCCAACCACGGCGATAATAACTCTGTGACTAAGTGTTTTAACTAAAAACAGGATAATCATGACGATCAAAAAAGGAACAATTATTTTAGAGGGCATAAAAAATAATACAGGTGCGGTTTTCTCCCACATCAATAACCCCGCATAACTTATCATACAAATAAAAGAAACGGTAAATTCATATAACCGATAGATAGATAATCCCACCAAAATAAGTGTCCCAATCAATAAGACAATAAATGATAGTGACACTTGAATAGATGCAAATGGGACATAAAATTGTGACGTTAAGATAAATACTAATATCCAAATGAAGTTAACCGTACGAACAGTTGATTTGGGCATAAAAAAGTAAATTAGTATACAAAGAAGCCAACAATAATAATAAAATAAAATTAGTTCATCCATAATCATACACCTTTTTAGTTCATTATGGATAGATAAAGATAAATTTAAACATAAAAAGCTTTCCCGATGAAGGAAAAGCTTTTAAAATAAGATTATTCTTTTTTATATTTATCTAGCTGATCGCCTATCATATCACCTAATTGGAAACCGGAAGAATCTTCTTCTTTTTCATATTGTTGAATATCTCCTTGTTCCTCTTCTAACTCAATTTCCTTCATGCTTAAAGAAATACGATTTTCTTTTTCATCAACACTTAATACCTTCGCAGTAACCTGCTGACCAATATCTAATACCTCTTCAGGTGTGCCGATATGACGGTTGGCAATTTGAGAAATATGAACAAGGCCTTCAACACCTTCTTCAATTTCAATAAACGCTCCAAATGTGACAATTCGTTTTACGGTTCCTTCTACATGGTCGCCTGTTCGAATTCTCTCTGCAATTCCTGACCAAGGACCTGGCAATGTATTTTTATAAGATAAAGAAATACGTTCATTGTCTGGGTCAATTGAAAGGATCTCCACGCTAATTTCTTGTCCTTCCGTTAATACATCTGACACTTTCTCAACATGCGTGTGGGCTAATTCCGAAATATGAACAAGTCCATCTACACCACCAATATCAATGAATGCACCAAATCCTGTAATACGTTGCACTGTTCCTTCAATTACTTTACCAGGCTCAAGTGATTGGAGTAGCGCAGACTTTTCTTCATTTTCCTGTGCTTCACGTACAGCCCGATGGGATAGAATAATGCGATTTTGTTCCTTGTCTAAATCGGCAATTTTCACTTCTAGTGTCTTGTTTTTATATTCAGAAAAGTCTTCAACAAAATAAGTTTCAACTAAAGATGCCGGAATAAAACCACGAAGACCAACATCGACTACTAATCCGCCTTTTACTACTTCTTTTACCTCTGTTTCAAAAATTTCATCCGCATCATACTTTGCTTGCAACTCTTCCCAAGCTTTTTCTGCATCCACTAACTTTTTGGATAAAATAATCTCTTCATCAGCAACCTTCTTTACTTCCAACGTTAATTCTTCTCCTTCTTGAACAACATCGGCAGGATTTTCCACATGTAAATTTGAAAGTTCACTAATTGGAATGATTCCTTCCGACTTTTGACCAATGTCTATAAATACTTGCTTTTCATCTAACTTTACTACTGTTCCAGTTACAATACTTCCAACTTGTAATTCGTTATTAGATTCCACCATATGTATTCACTCCTAAACGCAATTTAAAATACTTATCCATAACATTAATTAGCTTCTATCTCTTTTACTAGTATAACATGAAAACGCTTATGTTTATAATTTCTTTATATAAAGCGCCATTAAATAATTAAAATGTCAAAATACCTTTATGATAAATATTCACTCTGCTTCTTAAACTCATATACTTTATGTAAGATTTGTTCGACAACTTCGTCAATCGTTAGCGATGTTGTATCAATTGAGATGGCATCCTTTGCCTTCAACAGAGGAGCAACATCACGGGTCATATCCCTCTTATCTCGATTACGAATATCTTCCATTAATTGCTCTAAATTAGATTGATAACCTTTTTCAATATTTTCCTTATGTCTTCTTTCTGCACGCTCTTCTACCGAAGCAATTAAAAATATTTTTATTTCCGCACTTGGTAACACATGCGTGCCTATATCACGCCCATCCATAACCACACTAATATTATTAGCTAATTGTTGTTGTTTTTCTACCATACTTTTACGAATGTTACGATGACTAGCAACATAGGAGACAGCATTTGATACTTTTTCAGCACGGATGTCATCTGTTACATCTCGCTCATCGAGTAAAACTCGTTGACGATAGTCTTGCTGAAGTAAGCGAATCTCCGAGTTCCCTAATAATGTTGTCATGCTCTCTTCATCTTGTACATCTATTTCCTGTAGCAATGCTTTATACGTGAGTGCCCGGTACATTGCACCTGTATCAATGTAAACGATGGATAATTTTTCAGCAATTTTTTTAGCTACAGTGCTTTTCCCAGCTGCTGCCGGACCATCAATAGCAATTCTTATCTTCTTATCTGACATACACACTTTCCTCCTGCATTATTAGCGAATAACTTTATTGTATGAAAAAACTTGGCGGTTGCCAAGTCATCTTCTATCTAAATTATATCATAATCATTTATTAATAGGGAGAAAATGGTATGAATATATACTATTCAAATAAATGTCTAGTTTATTTTACCTATATCCATTGAAACATATTTCTCCCTAAAAGGAAAGTAAGAACTTGCTTACTAGTGCGTATTCAAAAAGGAGGAGGGAGATGCCCCGTCGATTCAGAACCCTACATCCTGTGCGTTAAAAATGTGAGGCAATGAACAAATTCGACATGTCGTTTTACCGGACCTTTTGAACAGTCACTTATAAATTGACTTCAAAATTCGTTTCGGTACCAGTTAATTTCTCTACCTTTTCCTCTGCTCCACTCTCTGCATTAATGAAAATTCGATATGTTTCATCATTCATCGTCCCTAAAAATTCATACGTTAGTACTTCTTCCTCCAAATTATTTTCAATCAAGGCGAGATGCTCTTCTTGTACTTCCACTTGACCATTGACACTTTCTCTCGCTTCTTCTATTGATAGGGACGCTTTTGGCAGTGACCTTTCATGATGACTCATTAAATAGGGTTGAGCATTAAATCCGATAATATCACCATTATCTAAGGCTACTTTTACCATCATTGCATCAGGATATATACGAACATCATCTTGCTCATACATGAATGAATAAACGCCTATACCGTCATATTGCTGACTTTGAAACATTGTCATGTCATCGTAATCAAACTGTTCGATATATTCCTCTGCTTGAAGTAATCCATCGTTTAATGATAAAGTTTGTTCACCTAATTCACGATCTACTAATATTGAAATTGGATTTGCTCCCTGTTGGGTAATGTCCATATAAATGTTTTGATCATCACGATAAGATACGGAATATATTGGGATATCCGCCCCTTTTCCACTTTTTTCAATCGTAAATTGTTCTGGATCTTCTACAGAAAATAGTTTTTCACTGAACTTGCGAATTTCTTGCTCACTTTGCTGTTTACCACTCACTTGTTGATATTGATTGTCATTACTTGTTTGCTGAAACATATCAAGACCTACATCACTTTCGGAAAATTCACCTATATTTTTATTCACTGTTTTAAATCCGTCAATTATTGTGCTGTCTTTTTGCTCCCCTTCTTTGGCTAATGCTAATTCAACATCCATCCATCGTAAGTTTTTTTCCAAAGCAGTATGCTGCATTTGTCTCAAATCATCTTTAATTGTAGCAGCTTGCTCATATAAGTGATTCAGTTTTTCAACTTCATTTTCAGTTAAAGGGTCGTCGTCTAAATCTCTAATTGCTGTCCGATATGTAAAATCACCTATATTCGACAAAAACTCTTCCGTCTCATTTATCGGAACTAAAGATAAAGGCAATTGACCGACATCATTTAAAGCTTGTGAACTAATTCTCCAAATATCAACAAATTGAGGAGATAGTCGGTCCCCTGTACTCATTGCTAAAGATGTACCGATCTTATCATGCAATAAGTCCATATAATAGGACAACTCATGGAATGAGCGTTGATATGAGTTCTCTGCATGGATTAATAATGCATTTTTTTCTTCATGTTCTTTATATCCCCAATAACCGACTCCGATAATACCAATCGCTAATACAGTAATAATAATTGAGCGAATCATCGTATCATTCCTTTCTATTTAGCGAATATATGTTTTCCTATTTTTTTAATTTGTGCTCTTGTCCAAATCCAGCCTGAGGTGGCTGTATCAGGGTTAAAATAATATTCTGCATTTCCTGTTGGATCCCAACCATTTACAGCATCTAATACTGCTCTTTCTGCCGTTTCATTCGGAGTAAGCCAGATTTGACCATCCGCAACTGCAGTAAATGCCCTTGGTTCAAAAATTACTCCAGATACTGTATTAGGAAATGTAGAACTTTGCACCCGATTTAAAATAACTGCTGCGACTGCTACTTGTCCTTCATAAGGTTCTCCTCTTGCTTCTCCATAAACTGCATTAGCCATGAGTTTAATGTCATTTTGTGAAAAACCTTGTGGTACGTTAACGGCACCTGTCTGTTCTTTCATTGCTTCCTGTTCATTTGCTTCTTCTTCTCCTGGTTTATTTGTTTGTTCATTTGCTTGGGGCTGTTGCTGAGTTCCTTTGTTGCCTGTTATTTCCTGTTGTACTTTCTTTCGATCAAACGTTGTTGCTTTTGCTAACTTTTCTTTCGCCTGGGCGCCAGCTATTCCGTCGATTTCCATACCGAATTCATATTGGAAATTACGTAAAGCCCAATACGTACTCCAACCGAACACCCCATCCACTTTGCCACTATAAAAGCCAATATGCTTTAATCTTGCTTGTAATTCAATCACATCCTCGCCTATCGCACCATGTTGAATAACTTGTGGACTGAAAGCATCGATTTTAGGCAATGAAAAGGAAAATAATGTAGCAACTAAGACGATTATTGTGCATATACATACAACAATTCTTTTTATTCCATTCATTCTTTTTCCTCCAAATATATAGTTGTAACTCTATATTTTGAGTTATTTTGCTTTTTTATGCATGAATAGGATGATTCATTAAAAAAAGATCTCCTACTAAACGAATAGTAGGAGATCTTTCTTCTATATTATGTGTTAATCGCTGTACTTATCTGTTTCCCATGAAAACGACCATTCTCAATAAATGTTTCATTACCATTATATCCAGATATAACTACACCAGCCACGTAGACGTTCTTAACGTTTGTTTCCAATGTATGTGGATCAAATGTAGGTCTGCCAGTTTGAAGATCAACTTCAATACCTATTTTTTCAAGTAATGGAATGTTAGGCATATAGCCAGTCATCGCAAAAACAAAATCATTCGCAATTTGTTTCATTTGTCCATTTACTTGATAATAAACTGATTTTTCCGTTATTTCGGTCACATTCGCATGAAACTCTAAATGAATCGCTTGTTTTTGAACGAGCGAATCGAAATCGGGTAGGATCCATGGTTTAATGCTTGATGAATATTCTGCACCACGATATAGTACCGTTACATTTGCACCTGCTCTTTCCAATTCCAAAGCAGTATCAACTGCTGAGTTTTTTCCACCAATTACAACGATGTCTTTGTTATAATACGGATGTGCTTCTTTAAAATAATGGCTTACTTTTAATAACTGTTCACCAGGAATATGCAAAAGTTGCGGTTGATTATAGTAACCAGTGGCTATAATAACATTTTCAGTATAATAAGTCTGTTGCTTCTCATTTTTTTTAGTGAATACTTTTAATTGTCCTTCAGCTATTTGCTGAACATCTGTCATCGCTTCGTAGGTGTGCACTCGAATTTTATTTCTCTTCACTACTTCTCGATAATAAACGAGTGCATCCATCCGTACTGGTTTTGGTTTTTCATCAATGAAAGGAATGCCGCCTATTTCTAATTTATTACTTGTGCTAAAAAATGTTTGGTGTGTAGGGTAGTGGTAAATCGTATCGACAATATTACCTTGTTCAATCACTAACGGTTGAACCCCTTGTTTTTGTAATTCTAATGCACAAGCCAAGCCGCAAGGACCTCCACCTATTATTATTGTATGTTCCATTCGTAACTACTGCCTCCTATTTTAATACAATATAAAATGATCCCTTTTGAACTGCAAGGGATCATTTTACTTTGTTATTCTTGATATTTTGTTATACCCATCCACGATATCTTGACGCTTCAGCCATTTTACGTACACCGACCATATAAGCAGCAAGTCTCATATCCACTCGTCTAGTTTGAGACGTATGATAAATAGTTTCAAATGATTTTTTCAACACTTTATATAACTTTTCTTCTACTTCTTCCTCAGGCCAATAATAACCTTGTTTATTTTGCACCCACTCAAAATAAGAAACGGTCACACCACCTGAAGAGGCAAGTACATCTGGCACAAGTAATTTTCCACGATCTGTTAATATTTTAGTTGCTTCCATAGAAGTTGGTCCATTCGCTGCTTCAACAATAATGTCAGCTTTAATTTTAGCCGCATTTTCTGCTGTAATTTGGTTTTGTACTGCAGCAGGAACTAATATATCACAATCTAATTCTAATAATTCTTGATTCGAAATCGTGTTTTTAAATAAAGTTGTTACCGTACCAAAACTATCCCGACGATCTAATAAATAATCAACATCTAGACCATGTGGATCATGGAGCGCACCGTATGCATCTGAAATACCAACAACTTTTGCACCTGCTTCATGGAGAAACTTCGCTAAGAAGCTGCCGGCATTTCCGAATCCTTGAACAACTATTCTAGCACCTTCTATTTCAAAGTCACGTTTCTTAGCTGCTTCTTCAATACAAATAGTTACTCCCTTAGCAGTTGCAGACTCTCTGCCATGTGATCCACCCAATACGATAGGTTTTCCGGTAATAAATCCGGGATTATTAAACTCATCAATACGACTATATTCATCCATCATCCAAGCCATAATTTGAGAATTAGTAAAAACATCAGGTGCCGGAATATCTTTTGTTGGTCCGACAAATTGACTAATTGCTCGAACATACCCTCTACTTAATGACTCTAATTCACGGAAGGACATTTCTCGTGGGTCACAAATGATTCCACCTTTCCCACCACCATAAGGTAAATCAACGATACCTGATTTCAAACTCATCCAAATTGCTAATGCGTTTACTTCTTCCTCGGTAACATCTGGGTGATAGCGAACCCCACCTTTTGTAGGTCCTACGGCATCATTGTGTTGCGCTCTAAATCCTGTAAATACTTTAACAGACCCATCATCCATCCGAATGGGAATCCTTACTTTTAACATTCTCAGAGAATCTTTTAATAATTCATATACTTCATCAGGATATCCTAATTTATCTAATGCTTCTTTTACAACAGTCCTTGTTGATGTTAATATGTTTTCTTTTTCTCGTTCGCTTTTACTGGAATCTGCTGTTTTATCGGCTACCATTTGGTTACCTCCTATGATTAACATATAAATATAAATAATAGCTCTACTTAGTTTCAAGTATACACTTTTAAGTCAAATATGCAACGCAAAATGAATCGAATAACAGTTGATTTTTTCTACTTGTTTATACTTAATTGGACGAATTGTTCGATCATTTCTTCGTATGTAATACCATATGTTGCCGCAGAGTCTGGAAACAAACTTGTTGATGTCATTCCCGGTAATGTATTTACTTCTAAAATATATGCTGTTCCGTCATCAGTCAGTAGAAAATCGGCACGGGAATATGTTTCGCAACCGAGAGCACGATGAGCTTGAACAGCGTAATCTTTAATTTGCTCTGTTTCTATATCGTTTATACGTGCTGGGATAATATGTTCGCTTCCACCCGCAGCATATTTCGATTCATAATCGTATAATTCATTTTTAGGAATAATCTCAATAATTGGTAATGCAATTTCTTCTCCAATCTTACCAAGAACTGGCACGGTTAATTCCTTACCTTTAATAAATTGTTCTACTAAAATAAATTCATCACTTACATTCGCATGTTCAATTGCAGTTTCTATTTGGTTTTCATCAAATACGATCGTTAACCCTAATGTTGAGCCTTCACTATTTGGTTTGATGACAAAAGGGGTAGTAAATGTTGTTTTAATGTCTTCTACGACAGATGCGATTTGATTTGAGTGTATAATTCGATATCGTTTATCCTTAGCGACAGGAATACCTTTACTAGCAAACAACTGTTTCGCTGTATGTTTATCCATAGCTAATGAAGAGGCCAATACCCCGGATCCTACATATGGAATTTGCAACATATCTAACAGTCCTTGGATGGAACCATCTTCTCCAAACTTACCGTGTAAACCAATAAATACTAAGTCTACTTTTAATTCAATAATTTCGTTTAGATGATCTGGATGAAAATCTATTCCAATGACTTCATGACCGTTCTTTTTTAATGCTTGTATAATACCTTTACTTGATGAAATTGAAACATCTCTTTCTTTGGATACCCCACCATAAAGGACAGCTACTTTCAATTTGTCCACCTCTTTAAAGTTTTATATTTTATATGAATAAATTTGACTACTATATGTTCCTAACTTATTATAGCATTGTTCACCAACCGACACTATATTTCTTATACATTATTTATATGCTTTAATGTAATTAGATGACACTGTGATTTCGTGCCAAGTCTAAATGGGAGAGCAGTATAACCATACCCCTCAGTAACAAAAAGCGTCGTATGATCAATTTTACTGAATCCACCATTTTCATATAATCCAAAGCCAAACAATCTAATTTGTCCACCGTGTGTATGTCCGGCTAAAACTAAATCAATTTTAGCTCGTTCATCTGCATGTAAATGTTGATAAGCGCTCGGCTTATGAGTTAATAAAATGGTATAGGATTGATCAACTAATTGCCAATTGACTAAAGGTTGTAATTGTTTATCATAATAGAAATCAAAACCTACTAAATTCAAATGTGCTGAATCTCGATGAATCGTCTGTACAGCATCTTCCAAAATAATAACTTTCTCTGCTGTTAAAAGATCGATTATCTTTTTAGGTACCGTTTCATAGTCATTATTTCCCCATACAAAATAGATTGGAGCCTGATAATGTTTTAATGTACGAATATTAGCTACCATTCTTTTGAATGAAACCCCTCGTTCAATTAAATCTCCACCTATCAATACAACATCAACAGTCGTTTGGTGAGAATAGATTGTTTGCTTCCTTATTGTTCTTCGATGGATATCGGCAATGAAAAATATTGTAAAGTCATGAAAGGATTCGGGTAGATCCTCACTTATAACCGTTTCATTTGTCAATGTATCGTGATGAGCAAGCCAAACCATATAAAGTATTAATAGAATGGACATGATACATGGAATCGTCATCAATATCACTTGGATAATTCCTCCAAACTTCTACGTGAAAAATACAGTAATTTGATCGCCAAACAAATAATAAACAACACCAATTACTAATACTACTAGGAGGATAACGAAAAGAAAGCGCCATAAAGGACTACGTATATCCATTTGGAAACTTACAGATGCCTTGTTATGTACCTCACTCCTGGGTGGTAAATTAAGAACATCAATTTCAATTAACTCTTGTTCTTTCTTTGGTTTTTCTTTCTCTTCTAATTCCTGATTGTTCACTTCAGAAAATAATTGTTGCAGTTTTAATGCTTGGTTATCTTCTTTTTCATTGTCCAATGTAAAAGCACCTCACCTTTTAACTTTAATATATATCCCAAGTAAAAAATCGACCATAAAATGAAACGCTATAGTAACAAGTAAATTTTGAGTTACTTCAAATAAATACCCAATTAAAAAACTAGTAATAATTATAGATATCAACAATAATGGTTTCTTTAAGTATCGTATATGTACAACAACAAACAAACTACTCGCGAAAACATATCCAAAAGTTACTTGAATAATTCCTCTAAAAAGAAATTCTTCTGATATCGCAACTACAAGCGCAATGATGAAAATGGTTGGAATCGATTGGTTTTTAAATACCCTTTCGTTAATACCGCCATCATCTACAAGTTTTTTAGGTACTTTTAAATCAATGATTATTTCCAAAAGCACTAACACAATACCTGTTACTACACCATATAAAATGATTTCTATAAAATCAATTGAAAATAGATGAAACCAATCAAATATATGATCAAAAAGATAAAAACTTAATGCAATACTTAACAGAAAAAAGATACTTTGTGATAAAAGTAATTGATGCTTCAGTTCTTTATCTGTCATTTGTTTAATAATATCCTCTTGTTTCAATTCATATCACCTATCAAAAGCACTCTTTTTAACAAATGATGCCAATTTAAATCTTGCTCTTTTAGTGTTTCTTGTTCTTCTATTTCCCATGTTTCTAATGAAAACCCACAATTGCTGCAACAATTTGTGGATTTCTGCGTTATCGCTTGTTTGAACGGTGCATACAATGCCGTTCTGAGACATTCTTTTGTGTTTGCCCATAATATAACATCATTTAAATGTTGATGTTTTTGAACAAGTCGTTTTTGTGAAAATTGATGGATATCTCTAAGTGCTGTAGTTAATTGCGACTCCGTACCTATTATACGTTGTTGTTTTACTATTCCATGTTTTTCAAGATGGAAGTAAATATAACGCCATTTTGTTTCATCGATATGAAATTGTTGCTCAACTGCTTTTTCCTCCGTTGGTAACACTTCATTATCTGCACTATATTTCAATAATCTTTGTAACATAAATGTCAGTTCAGAATAGGTTGGCAATTCTTTTTCAATGATCTGTGCAGGAATGTGTACATCTGCTTGACGATACAGTAACACACTCACACTTTCCTTTCCATCCCGACCGGCTCTACCTATTTCTTGAATATAGGATTCCGTTCTAGTTGGCAAATGATAATGGACAATTAATCGAATGTTTGGTTTGTTAATTCCCATTCCAAATGCACTTGTACAACAAATAATATCCAATTGATTGTTCATAAATTGTTGTTGTATTTTTAATCGATCGGTCGTTTCTAAGCCGCCATGATAAAAGGCAACTTTCCGTTCTGGTGAATATTGCGTAATACGTCGAGCAACTTTTTCCGTTGCTAATCGACTAGAAAAATACACTAGCGTTGGAACTTGGTACGTAGTTATATATTTTAACAGACGCTTTATTTTCATTTCCTCTGTACCATTGATTTCTTCAACAATTAACGAAATATTTGCTCTGTCCATTGGATAGATATGTTCGTTCATCTGTGGACGCTTTAATTTCATTTTAATATCATTTTGTACATCGGGTGTTGCTGTCCCTGTTAATGCAAGTACAGGTGGTTGGTTAAATGCTTTAATAACCTCTGGCAAGCGTAAATAATCTGGTCTAAAATCATAGCCCCATTGTGAAATGCAATGAGCCTCATCAATAACAAATAAAGAAATAGTCTGTTGTTTAATTCGTGCGATGACCTGATCATTTTGCAATAGTTCAGGCGATATAAAAATAAGTTTATATGTATCCAACTGTGCTAATATTCTTTGTCGTTCCGGCCATTGTTGGAAACTATGTAAAGCTACTGCTTCTTTAAAATGTAAAGCTTGAAGCTCTCTTACTTGATCGATCATCAAGGAAATAAGTGGAGATACAACAAGAGTGATTCCAGGTAATATTTTTGCAGGTAGTTGATAACAAAGTGATTTTCCCGTTCCTGTTCGTAAAATCCCCAAGACATCCTTCTCGCTCAAAATATCGGTTATAATTTCCTTTTGACCTTCATGAAACGAATCATAATGAAAATACTTTTGTAAATGGTCATGTATATCATATTCTGTGCGGATTGGATTCACCTCTAGAGATTGAATTTATTCCAAATTGCTAAAACTAGACGAATTTGAAAATAACTGATTGATTCATCCACCATTAATTTGATTTCCTTTAATGTATAGGATTGCGC
>JAPFCO010000130.1 GCA_026169505.1 Pseudogracilibacillus sp. | reverse complement strand
TTTGGTCGTACAGGTACATTGTTCGGTATGGAAAACTTCGGAATAGTGCCTGACATTATTACGATGGCTAAAGGAGTAACGAGTGGTTACGCACCTTTAGGTGGTATGGTTATTTCCGAACGCCTTCACAAAGAGTTGTACGAAAAAGCAGCCGGGAATTTCTGGCATGGATACACTTATAGTGGTCATCCAACAGCAGCCGCTGTAGCACTCAAAAACTTGGAAATTATTAAAGAGGAAAATTTAATCGATAATGTTCGTGCCATGGGAGCGCATATGTTAAAAGGGTTTGAACGAATGAAAGAACAGCATGAACAAATAACTGATGTGAGAGGGATAGGACTATTAGGCGCAATTACGCTAGAGAGAAAACCTGGAGCTGATCCGATAACACCTAAAATAGTGGCAGAGGCTTTAAAGCGTGGCTTAATCTGTAGATCTGTTGTCTATGATGGTCAAGATACTTTAGCATTCGCACCTCCATTTATTATTAATAAAGAACAAATGGATGAGATGCTCGATATTGTCAACCAATCAATAGACGCTGTTGTTTAAATAAGGGGGTCTTCCCCCTACCTTCTTTTATATCAAATATGCATGCATATAATTGCGATATGGTGTATGTAATGAAAATCGCTCGTGCAAACATAATTTATATGTAAAAAAAACATATTGTATTCTCCCTATAAACTGGTATATCATAGAGTAAATGATAGAAACATTTATCGATCCATCATTTCCAATGCTACACACTGTGTTATGAAACATTAACGTAGCGTGATTGATTTAGAAAGGAAGTAGATGAAGTGAATGATTTACCATATGGTTGGAGAGGCAAAATAGGATTGATATATATTGCTTCAGCTTACTCCATGGATGTTGAGTTTCAACAAATGGCTCCACGTGGAGTGACAACCCACACTACAAGAATCGCTTTATCCGATCAGCCAGAATGTTTTTCAATTGATGATTTATCCACATTAGAAGATGATGTGCTTCATGCGACAAAAGTGTTAGCTCAAGCGCCGTTAGATGCTATCGCATTTGGTTGTACGAGTGGAAGTTTCGTTAACGGAGCTAGTTACGATCAGCAATTAATAAAGCATATGGAGAATATTGCTAATATTCCGTGTACTACAACGGCTACAGCAGTGGTTGAAGCGATGAAAGCCTTACACATTGAAAAGATTGCGATTGCAACTCCTTACACGAAAGAAGTAAATGTGTTAGCCGAACAGTATTTCTCCGAAAGTGGATTTCAGATATCCAATATGACAGGTTTGGGCCACGATAATGATTATGTCATTTCTGCCCTAGACTCACATACTATTTATGATATGGCCATGGCAGCAGATACAGCAGATGCAGAAGCTTTATTCTTATCTTGCACCGGATTATCTGCCACCCATTTAATCGAAGTGTTAGAAGAGGATTTACAAAAACCAGTTATCACATCGAATCAGGCAACTTTTTGGCAAGCACTTAGGCAAAGTCAAATAGCGAGTCCGATCAAAGGGTTTGGTCAGTTGTTTTCTTGTTGATTGATAAAAACGTTTTCATAAAGGGGGAGGTAAAAAGATGAATTTCTTACAAAGAGTTGACCGAATATGGGAAGCGATTGAAAAAGGAATTTTGAGTATTACGACGATCTTGATGAGTATCATGCTCGTTTCAAATGCGCTTAGCCGGTACTTTTTAAATAAAAGCTGGCCATTTACGGAAGAAATAGGAACAATGGGAATTATTATATTGACGTTTATGGGATTAGGATATGCAGCAAGACAGCATATGCATATTGAAATGTCGGGTTTCTATGATTTGTTACCGCCAAAATTTAAGTATGCATTAGACTTAATTATTAACTTTGGATCATTTATAGTCTTATTATTTTGTACGTATATATCATTTCAGTATGTGCAACATTTACATAATATTGGCCAGGTCTCGACGATCTTAAGATTACCGTTATATCTAACGATGGCGGTCATCCCATTAGGATTTCTTTTAGCAAGTATTCGATTTTTAACGCACTTAATTATAGGGATAAAATTTGACCCTGAAAAGTATGAAAAAGTAGCTGAAGAAAAACTGACGGGAGGTGTATAGGTATGGTATGGCTTGTAATTGGATTATTATTTGTCATGTTATTTATGAATTTTTCAATCATGGTTTGTTTATTAGTTAGTGGTTTGCTCATGGTATTTATTTTTGCGCCAGATATTAATCTAGTCGTATTTGTGCAACAATTGTCCAGTAGTGTTGAATCGTATGTTTTACTAGCGATCCCGATGTTTATTTTCTCGGCGGATATTATTGTACAAGGACGGACTGCAAACCGTTTATTAGATTTTGTCAATGATTTATTTGGTCATATTCGTGGGGGAACAGGTATCGTTGCAGCGGCAACGAGTACGATATTCGGTTCTGTTTCAGGTTCCTCCCAAGCAACGATTGCTGCAATCGGAAGTCCGATACGAAAGCGGGCACTTGAATATGGTTATAAAGATTCACACATTATTGGATTAATTATTAACTCTGCGGGAATTGCTATTTTAATACCTCCTAGTATTGTGATGATTTATTATGGAATGATCACAGGAACATCTGTCGGTGATATGTTTGTTGCAGGAGTTATTCCAGGTTTGATGATTTTCCTTGGGTTTTCCATATGGGAGTATATTACAGCGGTTAGACAGGATATCCCGGTAGAACCAAAAGCATCATGGAAACAACGCTGGACATCTTTTAAAGCAGCTATTTTAACATTCGGTTTTCCGATTTTAATCCTAGGTGGAATTTACTCGGGAATGTTTAGTCCAACAGAAGCAGCTGCATTTGCAGTTCTCTATGCATTTATTTTAGAAGTGCTCGTGTTTCGTTCCGTACATGTCAAGGATATATATCATATTGCTGTTTCGACAGGGGTAGTAACGAGTATTGTCTTTATTTTATTAGCGGCTGGTGGGGCTTTTTCATGGATTATTTCTTATTTAAGAATTCCTCAACAAATAACAGAAACGGTGTTAAGTTCGGATCCGTCGCAACTTGAAGTATTACTTATTATGTCATTGTTTTTCTTAGTCTCTTGTATGTTTGTCGACTCATTAGTAGCAATCGCAATTTTAACACCAATATTCTTCCCGATAGCAGTGACGACAGGGATTGATCCAGTAGCAATTGGAATTCTGATTACAATGCAAGCGACATTAGGAACAGTAACTCCGCCATTTGGGGTAAATATTTTTACCGCCAGTGCGATATTTAAGAAACCTTATTTTGATGTAGTAAAAGGGATTGTACCGTATATCCTTATTTTCTTAGCCATTAACATGTTACTTATTCTCTATCCTGATATTATTATGGTGTATCAAGATATTTTTGGAACATCGAAAGGTGGTTAATGGAAATGAAGCATCGAGTAATCATGGCAGATGCTTCCTTAACGTTATACATGGGGTCTATAACTGAAAAAATAAAGGAGGAAAAAAATTGTTTAACAACAAAAGGTATTTATTAATTGTATTAATGTTTATGTTAGCTATCGCTCTAGTTGCCTGTGGCGATTCAGAGGATGACGGAGATGAGAATGGTGGTTCAGATGGGGACACTATTACATTAAAATTCGCGCATGAAGAAGGTCAGGGAGATGTTCAAGATCTGTATGCAAATGAATTTAAACGGATTCTTGAAGAAAAATCCGATGGGAAGTTTGCGGTAGATGTTTATACGGCAGGTACACTCGGTACGAATATGGATGCTTTACAGTCGCTACAAACAGGGGCAATTGAATTAGCAATTACTTCACCGGGTTTCTCCGGGGATATCATTCCTGAATCAAACATCATGTCGATTCCATTTCTATTCTCGGATAACTTAGAAGTGAACAAAAAAGTATTAGACGAAAGTGAAGCATTGTATGGACCGTTAGCAGATCAATATGAAGCAAAAGGAATTACACCATTCAAATTCTGGTTAGAAGGATTTATGTACTGGACGGCTAATAAAGAAATAACAACGCCTGAGGATATGAAGGGCGTTAAAATGAGAACAATGCCGTCAAATTTAATCATTCAAGCATATGAAGCGATGGGTGCTAGTCCACAATCAACAGATTCTGGAGAAATTTACACGATGTTACAAACGAAAGGGATCGATGCACAAGAAAACCCATTATTTTATGTTTACTCAAGTAACTTCCATGAAGTACAAGATTACTTAATGGATTCGAAACATCATATTTACACAACAGTTACTGCCGCGAACCAAGAGTTCTTTGAAGGGTTAGATGAGGCAGACCAAGAGTTAATTGAAGAAGTAGTACAAGAAGTAAATGATTGGTCATTCGATATGCAAGAGGAAGAAGCACAAAAAGCATTGGATGGTATCCAAGAAGAAGAGATTGAACTGATTGAGTTAACATCTGAAGAACGAGAAGCGTTCAAGGAAATGACATTAGATGTACGTGAGGAATACAAAAAAGAAGGGGACATTGCAACAGAGATTATAGAAACATTAGAGAAGGAAATTGAAGAGGCAGAAGGTGAAGTAGGAGACTAATTGTAAGTGGATGGATATACAAGTAACATGAAATAAAGGGGAGTCTAGCTCCAGGCAATAAAAGTTAGGCTCTTCTTTTTTCATGCAATCATTGGGTGGGAAGGTGGAAAAATCATGTTAACATTTTATGTATCAGAATATAGAAAGCGCTTACAGAGAGCGAAGGAAAGTATGGAACTCCAGGGAATTGATGTTTTATTAATAACGGATCCGGCTAATATGAATTATTTAACTGGTTTTGATGCCTGGTCTTTCTATGTTCATCAATTATTAATCGTGATTGCCGATGAAGATGAACCCATTTGGGTTGGACGTGGCATCGATGCTAGCGCTGCTGCGATAACTACTTGGTTAAGCAGGGATAATATTATTCCTTATCCGGATGATTATGTGCAATCTGCATTGAAGCATCCAATGGATTTTGTGGCGGATATTATTCGATATAAAGGTAGGGAGAGTCGAGTTATTGGAGCTGAGTACGATGCGTATTATTTCACGGCAAAAAACTATATTCAATTAACGAAACAATTACCAGATGCAACATTCATTGATGGTACAAATCTAGTTAATTGGATTCGCATCGTCAAGTCGGAAACGGAGATTAAATTGATTGAACGAGCAGCAACAATTGTTTCTGAGACAATGGTAAAGGGAATCGAAAGAATCCAAGCAGGAGTTAGAGAATGTGATGTAGTTGCTGATATTATGCATAAACAAATATCTGGAACGGATGAATTTGGTGGCGATTATCCTTCGATTGTTCCGCTCTTACCTTCTGGTGAGAAAACTTCGGCTTGTCATCTTACTTGGACAGATGAAACGTATAAAGAAGGGGATCCAGTTATTCTTGAATTAGCTGGTTGTTATAACCGTTATCACTCTCCTTTAGCTCGCACAGTGGTCATTGGTGAACCGACACAAGAAATGGCGGAGTTAGCTGATGTAGTTATTGAAGGCATTGAAGAAGCCTTAGATGTGGTGAAACCAGGAGTTACATGTGAAGAAGTGGAGGCGGCTTGGCAGAAATCAATCAAAAAACGAGGGTTTCAAAAAGAATCGCGGATCGGATATTCAACAGGACTTAATTATCCTCCTGACTGGGGAGAGCATACAGCTAGTTTACGACCAGGAGATCAAACAGTACTGGAAGAGAATATGGTTTTTCATATGATACCTGGAATTTGGTTTGATACGTACGGTGTTGAAATAAGTGAAACATTTAGAGTAACGAAAACAGGCATAGAAGTGTTAGCGAATGTAGATAGAAAGCTATTTATAAAATAAAAAGGAACAGAATAGTGACTTTAGCAATGCAACTTACTAAAGTCCGATTTTTCTGAATAGATAAACATCTATTGAAATAGTATTGCAAAAGTAACTTACCAAATGTATAATAGAAGAAAATTGGGTGATAGAGAGGGGTCTGTCGTTTGGTAGGTTGGATGAGTTTATGTGAGGCAACCGAGAATAAACTCGAAAGAAAGCTGAAGCAAAAGGAACGGGACTTTTTGAAATGGCTTTACGAACAACACCAAAACGAATTACGGGAAAAAATGAATCAGAGTGAATATATAAAATAAGTCTTGTCTTGATAAAGGTAAGGCTTATTTTGTCTGTGAAGATAGTTGTGGTTAAGGGAATGAAATAAACACTCGTATGAGTGGAGTATGCTTTACTGTGGTCGGTTACTTATTTGGAATCTACGAGCGAAGTTCATTTACGGTGGGTACATACATGTTGTGAACGGGAATCGATCTATAGGGAATACTAGTGAAACGAAAGGTGTACATGCTATAATAGCATATAGGTTTTAATGGAAGGTGAGATGTGCTTTGGCAATATCTAATGAAACAATTATGAATAAAATGATGGCTGAGCTACAACAGGCAAGAGCAGCTGCTGATGATCCAAATAAGTGGGAGATTCACATTGCTCACATTAAATTACTAAGTGAATTATTATTAGACGATCATAAGGGCACACCTGCAAAAGTTGAACGTGAATCAGATGATCCAGTTGAGCCAGTTGAGGTACAGCAAGGACATGAAGATACATCTATATTTGATTTTTAATGATGAAAGGACAGGATTTGCATGAAAGTATTAATATTAATAGGGATTATATTTGGATTTTTAGCAGTAGCACTTGGGGCATTTGGCGCTCATGCATTGGAAGGTAAAATATCAGAGAGTTCTATCGCAACATGGGAAAAGGCAGTGCATTATCAAATGTTTCATGCGGTCAGTATATTAATTGTCGGGTTTGCTTTAATAAGGTTTGAATCATCTGCGTTGTTATTTGCTGGATGGGCCTTTGTGATAGGTGTCTTATTATTTTCAGGAAGTTTATATATGTACTCAACAACAGGTATTCGTATGATGGCAATGATTACGCCGTTCGGTGGAGTGATCTTTTTACTAGGTTGGATATTATTTGGATATGCGATGATGAAAGTATTATAATCGCAAGAAGTAAAATAAGAGAATTGTAATTAATAGAAAAAGCGTTACCCCGCGTATTAATTGCTTGATACCATGGATCTTTTGATGAGTTAAATAAAGAAATAAGGCGTCGCTAATGATGCTAATTGCCAAGAGAGAAAGTGAAAAAAGGATAAAAACCAACATCGATTTGATGATGGAAATGAATGTGAATATGATCGCTAATACTAGCGATATAACTGTGAGTAGATGATATTTCTCACGTTGCGTATGCATATGATCAGCTCGCTTAAAAAGAAGTGTCTTGCTGTATATATATGCTCAATGGTTTGCTTCTATGATGTTATTAAATAAGGTAAAGGGAGTAGTCACGTTTAAATGTGACTACTTTCTATAATATGGCATTGATGAAGGACTGTTTTTAACCAATCTTTGTCCACATCTTAAACGGAAAATACGACATTTTACCTTATCGTATGAAAAAATGAAAAAAAGTAGTGTACAGTTGAATCAATTTCATAATTACCTAAACTAGCTACGTCGTTATCACTTGTAGTAGTGTAGTGAAAAAATCAAATGATGAAATTGACTAAGTTGCTGTAAAGGAATTTATCTAATAATTCGAAATTCCTGGTTTATTCGTATGGCTATCAAAAGAATGGAGGATGTAAGGTGAGTGATTTATTTAGCGGTATAAAGACAAGTTTACAACAAAAAGAAAAAAAGAAGATTGTTTTTCCAGAAGCGACTGATGAACGTGTATTACGTGCGGCGGGTAGGCTAGCGCAAGAAGGTTTTGTTGAGCCGATATTAATCGGTAACATAAATGAAATTAACCAGCTTGCACAAGAGGAAAAAGCAGATATTGCAAATTGTACATTAATTGATCCGAATAATTATGCACTTATCGATGAAATTGTAGATGCTTTTGTTGAGCGTAGGAATGGAAGGGCTTCCAAGGAAGAGGCAGCAACGATTGTAAAGGATGAAAATTATTTTGGGACGATGCTTGTTCATTTAGGGCAGGCGGATGGATTAGTAAGTGGGGCAGCCCATTCTACGTCGGATACAGTACGTCCAGCTTTACAAATTATTAAAACAAAAGAAGGTACCCAAAAAACTTCGGGTGTATTTGTCATGGTGCGCGGAGATGAGAAATATATATTTGCAGACTGTGCGATTAATATTGCTCCTACAAGTGAAGATTTAGCTGAGATTGCGGTAGAGAGTGCAAGAACTGCTGTGTTATTTGATGTTGAACCACGTGTTGCAATGTTGAGTTTCTCTACTAAAGGATCGGCACAATCAGAAGAGACAGAACGTGTGATCCAAGCAGTAGAAATAGCAAAGGGCAAAGATTCTTCCTTATTAATTGATGGTGAATTCCAATTTGATGCAGCGTTTGTTCCATCGGTTGCAGCAAAGAAGGCGCCTGAATCTGCTATAAAAGGGGATGCTACTGTATTTGTCTTTCCTAGCTTAGAAGCGGGAAATATTGGTTATAAACTTACAGAACGCTTAGCTGGTTTTGAAGCGGTTGGTCCTATTTTACAAGGTTTGAATAAGCCGGTGAATGATTTGTCACGGGGTTGTAGTGAAGAAGACGTTTATAAATTGGCATTAATTACAGCAGCGCAGAGCTTATAAATGATGGAGCGAAGTTGTGCAGAAAGAGTAGTCAACACTGCTCCTCTGTCACAACTTCTTTTTTAATAGGTAAGAAAGTATTAACGCTTTTTGACGAGATAAGTGATTTTCATTATCACAGTCGAGCTGTATAGTCGTAGTTGACGGATACTGCGACGAAGTGCTAAGATGTTTTCGATATAAAAATACAGAGATACTAATATCATCCAAATTGATACAGTAGAAATTCGCATCCTGAATATACTTCGCGTTCCGCGGGCGAGTGTTGAACCTCCTCGGGCTTAGCCCTGTGGGGTCTCACCGATCTCTTTTCTCCTGCAGGAGTCTTCGTATATTCAGGATGCTCAGTTTATATTGATTGAATCAGATTATTGTTATGAACTAATTTTCGGCAAATATTTCCTTCAGTAACATACGTTTCGGTAATAGTAGTATAGGCTCTAGAATCTTGTAGCCAAACAGCATATTAGCGTAGGAAAAACACGAAGAATCCAGTGGGAAAGCGAAGACGATAAGACTCCGCAGTGAGCGTTCTTTGCTCGCAAGGAGTCTTATTGCGAGCCCACGGAAAGCGAAGTGTTTTTCTGAAGCGGTAGCTTCATACACTAATACACAGTCTATGGGGTTTTATTCTGTAACCATTTATCCAAAGAAGGTAATGTTATAAATAAGGTGCTATTTTTTGATTTCGTTTTTTCATTTGTTCCATACGCTTATAAAACACATTTTCCTCGCTTGAAATAAGTCCTGTCGTTTGTATTTGTGCGCCAAGATTTTGTAAAGTTTGTTTAATGAGTTCTATGACCCCATCTACAGTGAAAGGGTTATCTACCAACTCGCTAATTGTTCCCATTACAGCGGGATTCACATCAGGATATATATAAGTAGTTTCTGCATCTCCTTTGCTGAGAGAATAGAGTTTTTGTACCACACTTGCCCGTTCTCTACTGTTTCCCTCAACATCTAAGTAGATTTGCACAGCAACACCATCACGTACTCGCCGTTGTGAAATGCCAGCAAATTTAATACCATCAATGCTTAAATCATAATCACCCGGGCAATAAGAGCCAACAATTTCATATGCTTGGATATCTGTTGTATAATCCCGAAACATTTGTTGGATAAAGTGAAGCATTAAATCATAGCCATCATGAATAGATAAATCTCCCTTGTTTGGGAGAATAAACGATAGATTGACGACTCCTTTGTCTAAAGCAACCGCTAATCCACCAGAGTTACGGATGACGGCTTGGTAATTTTCTGCATTAATATATTCTAAGCCTCGCTCTAAATGAGGCAAACGTGAATCAGGGATACCGAGTACAATCGTTTTATCATGTACCCAAATTCTTGCGGTGGGTTTAACTTCATCATTTCCTACGGCTGTTGCGATAGCATCATCTATCGCGAAAGATGTCATCGCCTGATTAGGGGTATGTAAGATTGTTGTTTCATTTGATTGATCGATAAATCGAATGATTTGTTGTTCGAAAAAAGATAGGCTATTATGCACAAATATACTCCTTCATATTTCTTTGTTTTAAACTCTTCTAAAACTATTATATAATAACATGTAAAGGTATAAAAAAGAAACGGGTTGATACAGTGAGATATAAAGAGCAACAATTAGAAGAAGTGAAAGTTTTTAAAGACCCTGTTCATCGATATGTACGTGTACAAGATCAAGTTATCTGGGATTTAATTGC
>JAPFCO010000148.1 GCA_026169505.1 Pseudogracilibacillus sp. | reverse complement strand
CATTACATGAAGGAAAGAAACAACAAACGAACCTATACTTTTTCACGTCAACGGATATCGACTTTGAACATGAACAAATTACTGCCGACACATATGAAAATGATGAATGGAAACGAGTGACGGTTCCCTTCCCAGATGTCATAAACAACGTTGGGGCAGGAAAGCGATCCCAAGCAGAACGAAAATTACAACGAATTGTTCCCTTCACAGGTTTTCATGTAGGAAATAAATATACATTACCAAAACAAATGATCAAACACAGAAAGTATGTAGATTTATTAGTACCGTTTAAAGTGTGCACAGATGAAGATAGTATCTATCCATTTATCGATAAAAATAACCATGTGGTGTTTAAAGCATTAAGAAGCAATCGCGGTGAGAACATTTATTTCGTGAACAAAAAAGGGAGCCGCTTCGTCATACTAGATCAGAAAAAAGAACGGATAGTAAGCAAAGATGAGTTCCATCAATTCATTACCCGAACGATTTTAGCGGAAAAAGGTAGCTTTATTGTTCAACGATATATTCATACACGGACGAAAGATGATGAACCTTATCATTTTAGGGCACATGTGCAGAAAGATTATAATGGGGAGTGGCAGGTTACGCATATATACCCGCGTATTGGAAGCAAAAAAAGTAAGTTAAGTAATATAGCTACAGAAGGACGTGTGGAAGATTTCCCGGTCTTTTTACGAAATCAATTCGGTGAAAAGCAAGGTACTATCTTTGAAAAAGAAATACTAGGTCTCTCAATAAACGTTACAACACATTTGGATAAAATTTACGGAATGGGCTTAAACGAATTAGGGCTCGATTTTGCCATTGATGATACTGGCCGAATCTGGATGCACGAAGCAAATAACGGACCACAAACGGCATACCACGAGGAAAAGCGGGCCATTCATTTCATTGCTTACGCAAAATACATTGCCGAAAATGGCCTCATGCGCACAAGTCAAACGAGTGCATTCAAAGGACAATTCCAAGCAAGACATTCTGAATTGCCACTGGCAGACGACTCCGTTGAAACGGGTGTTGGAATGTTGGTTGGTAGACAAACAAACGATAAACTATCAATTACGTTAGCACATACTGCAAAGGAAAAAGGTATCCCCTTTTATGCATTCACTCCATATGACGTCGATTACGATCTTGGTCTTATTCGCGCATCTTTTTATGAGGATGGGGAGTGGGTACAAAAAGTAGCTGAATTTCCAACAGCTATTATCGACCGGCTTAAAATGAGAAGCAGTACAGAAGACATACTCATTTATGAAGAATTAGAAGATATTCCTTTTACAAATGAGTGGATTCCTGATTCAGCAAATAAATCAATCATCTATGAAGCGTTGCAAGCAAGTGAACATGCGGATATGGTCTTAGCTGATTTCCAACGTGTAAAACGTCCATTGCATGTATTCCAGTTCATCGAAAAGTATGGTCACGTACAATTTAAACAAGAAGACATGGCTTATGAACATCCAGTGTTCGTAATTAAAAGACTGGAAGATGACCGGTTTGAAATGATTCAAGGAACAACAGTAAAAAGGTATTCCAAAAATGAATTAAGAAATTTTATGAACCATCGAATAGAAGACAAATCATTCATTGTTCAAGAACTTCCAACTAACAATGGGACCATTCAAGAAGTTCACTCATTTTTAATGAAGAACTCTACAAATCATTGGGATATCATCAGTAATCATGTACAAACTATAACTACAAAACAAGACGATTCTGTTATGTATTCTGAATTAACCTTAGAAGAGTTTGAAGAGAATCAAGATCGACGAAAGCTACTTGAACAACAAGTGAATTCTCTCGCAATTCGAACGGCAACTGTTTTAGAGAAACAATTCAATGAACAACTGAGCGAACTTGCACTCGTATGTTCTGTCGATGAGGACAATAAGTTACTAGTATTAGAAGCAAACCCGAATGGACCTAGAAATATAAAAGAAATGGATCAGTATGCTCCATCTATTCTTGCGTATGCTTTATCCTTACATGATTGAACAGTCAGGCACATAGACAAAATCTATGTGTCTGATTAGGAAACCACTAGATTTTTTTAAAAAAATATACTTGACTAATACTACCTTTTGATATATTAATCAGATAATTGACACGTGTAAATCTAATGCTTATAATACTCTACACTGTGCAACTTTTGGTTATTGGCACATGTATATATTGAGCCTGTTTCTTTGGTTATAAACAAAGATGGGCAGAAGGGTGTTTTGAAGTTTTATGAATCGTATGTTAAAACCTACTATTATTTCTATTGCTATGGCAACAGTCATGGCAGGAGCAGCTATTTCTCCAGCTTTAGGATTAATTGCCGCGAACTTTCCCGACGCAAGTCCAACACTGATTAAGCTCGTACTAACAGCGCCATCATTAATCATTATTCCTTTTTCGTTTATCTCAAGTTTTCTAACGAAAAAAATCTCCAAACGATCCATCGTTTTAATTGGGGTAGGAATCTATGTCGTTACTGGTGTTGGTGCACAGTTTACCAATACAATTGAGATGCTACTTGCCTTCAGATTTGCTCTCGGAGCAGGGGTAGGACTTGTAATGCCACTATCATTCACATTCATCAGTGACTATTTCT
>JAPFCO010000151.1 GCA_026169505.1 Pseudogracilibacillus sp. | reverse complement strand
AGTTCCTCATACGCTTTAGTATGGACCATCGCTGAGATCACATGTAGTTTATTCATAAACTCATGAGTTTGAACTCTTAATGTTTCCGCATATGCTTTTGCGCCAGATAATTGCTCCACTAATGATGTTAATTCAGTTTTATCTTTGAATGTTGCAAGTGCACCGACAATGTTACCATTCAAAATAAGTGGAATTCGAGTAATGACAATATCGAATCCATGTAATTTTAGTTCTTCATTAAATGTAGATTCTTTAGTAAGCAATACTTGTTTTAAGTTAAACCTAGGTATAAACTCATCTACTTGTTGTCCAACCGGGTTATTTATCAATCCGGCTTGTTGAAAGAAATCAATCGCAGCATCATTAGCAACAATAATATTCGCTTGTTCATCGACTGCAATAATACCTTCCTTTACCGATTGTACAATGGCATCCCGTTCATTTAGTCGTTTTGCTATTTCAACTGGTTCCAATCCATTTAACGTTTGTTTCACATCTCTAGCTAACAAAAAAGCACCTATAATACCAATAAGCAGTCCACCACCAATTCCAATCAGGCTTGTTATAATATTATTGGAAATAGTAGTTTGAATATTTTCGGTTAAAATACCAACAGAAACAACACCTACTAATTCATTATCTACATAAACTGGGGCAAAAGATCTTAATGCTTCACCAAGCGTTCCTTCAGCAACAGAAGTATAACTCTTTCCTTCATAAGCACGATCTTCATCACCACCAACAAAATGTTTCCCTATTTGCTTTTCGTCAGGGTGTGATTGACGTATTCGATCTTTATCAAGCACAACGATAAATTGAACATTTGTATCTTCTTGTACTTTTCTTGTGTAAGATTGAATTGCTTCTGCAGGTTCCTTATTAGTGAGTCCATCCTGGATAAGCTTTGTATGACTCATTGTCGTTGCGATATCCATTAATTTTTCTTCTTGAGAGAGCTTCAAATGACCTAAGGAGTTACTTCCGATGAAATAAGTAGTCACAGCTAATGAAATAAGTACTACAGTACAGACTAACATCGTCAACTTCGTCTGTAGTTTCACGTTTTTTTTATCAAACATATTTAAAAGGCTCCCGTCTAAAATAAACGAATGATTGATTCTTTCTAACATAATACGTAACATCTAAAAGATAGTAGTTTTATTTTGTAGCTAGTGAAATAAACTCTCGTACGGCAAAAGGTAAATAATTATCCTTTTTCCAAATCATCCCAAGTTCTAGATGAATTTGAGGGTTTTGGAATGGAATGCTCTTAATGTCATTGTTTGAAATGCGTTTGCATATTTGACTTGGCAATAAAGCGATTCCGAGTTTTGCTTCTACCATCTCAATCATGAAATCCTTTTGTGAACTTTCACAAACAATTTTAGGATAGAAGTGATGCGACTTACACACATCAATGATCCGATCGTATAAAGAAAAGTCCTGGCGATACATCACAAAAGCTTCATTTTTTATATCATCAAAGGTAACAGATTCTAGTTTATATAATGGATGAGACTGATGAACGACTAACATTAATGGATCTTTCAAAAGTTCGACCATTTCATATTTCTTTTTATATTCGGTATGATTACAGACGAACCCTACATCCAATGTACCGTCATGAATCCCATCTTTAATTGTTTTTGTACCTACTTCCGTTAATGATACATTAATTGATGGAAGTAAGTCGATATATTGGCTAATAATAGAAGAACAAAATGCTGCACCAATGATAGGTGGGATTCCGATACGTATTTCACCTTTTTTTAAATTCATGACATCATTTAATTCATTCGTTAAATTTTGATAAGCATGTAATACATGATTGGCGTTGGCTAAAAGTGCTTTACCGGCATCAGTTAACTCAAGTTGTCGAAAAGAACGATAAAATAATGGCACACCAAGCTCCTCTTCCATACTTTTCACTGTTTTACTTAATGAAGGCTGTGAAATATGTAGAGTGGAAGCAGCTTTTGTGAAATTTAAATGTTTGGCAACCTCCGTAAAATACTCTAAATGACGGATATCCATCTATTTACTCCCTCTCTTATAATCAAATCATTAATGATATTATACACTGTTATAACTAAAAGGAATAGTAGCTATGCTTTAATAATATTGTTCATTCGATTCAAACTGTTATATAATAGATGCAGTAGAAAGAGATCTATATTATGACAGGAGGAAATTCAATGACAGGTTATGTTAATGTTGGAAGTATCAAGGTTGCAGAAAGTCTGTATGAATTTATTAACAATGAGGCGCTTCCAAATACTAAAGTTGATGAAGGGCAGTTTTGGAAAGATTTCGAACAAATTTTTGTTGATTTTACTCCGAGAAATAACGATTTATTGAATAAACGTCAACAGTTACAAGATGATATTGGTGCTTGGCATCGTAAAAATAAAGATTTTGATGCGACAGCTTATAAGAACTATTTAAATGAGATAGGCTATTTAGAAGAAGAAGTAGAAGATTTTAAAGTAAACTTAGAAAATGTTGATGAAGAGATTGCAACATTGGCTGGTCCACAACTAGTCGTACCAATTAATAATCCTAGATTTGCTATCAATGCGGCTAATTCTCGTTGGGGTTCACTATATGATGCTTACTACGGTACAGACATTATAAGTGAAGAGAATGGTGCAGATAAATCAGGTAGTTATAACCCTGTTCGTGGGGATATCGTCATTGAAAAGAGCAGAGAGTTTCTAGATAATAGTGTTCCATTAACGTCAGGTTCTCATAAAGATGCTACAACCTATGTAGTAGAGAATGGAAAGTTAGTAGTAACATTAGATAATGGCGAAAAAGTAGGACTGAAAGATGCAGATAAACTTGTAGGCCTTCAAGGATCGGGAGAAGCTCCAACATCTATATTGT
>JAPFCO010000439.1 GCA_026169505.1 Pseudogracilibacillus sp. | reverse complement strand
TTTTTGTACTGATGAAATCGATTCCTATTATTTAAATATTTCACCTTATCGTAAGATGAATTTTATTATAAATACTTATAGAAATTGATAAGAATTGCTTCTACCTTAAAAGTATATTTATATCTTCTGAGTTGTCAATTAGTTTCTACTTCATCCATTATTTTGTCAACTCTTTGAGTTAAGTTATTATTGTACCATTTTTTTGATTACTTGTGCATTATTATTTTTTATATCTTTAGCTGCAAACAGGAGAATGACAGTGTTTTTAGGCTCTTTAATATTTTGCTGTAATTCAGCTAATACTTCTTTTTGTGTTCTGCTTTTGAGTTCTTCTCGATATTTATTTACATAAAGCAGAAAATGAGTTACTTCTGATTACTGATTGCCAACGTCAGCTTCTTCTTTCTTTCCTCCAGATAGGAACCAACCTGTTAATGCAATAACAACTAATCCACCATAGAAAATTGCTTTCACTAACACAGATTCTGCAAACTGCTCAGATATTATATTAATTTCATTATGCGCCAATACTAGTAACCCTAGCTTTAGCCCTACCCAACCGACAATAACAAATGCTGCAACTTCTAATCCAGGTCGTTTAGTTAATAAATCTACAAACTTATTAGCAGCAAATCTCATGATGATAATACCTATCATACCACCTGCAAAGATGACAATAAACTGTCCCCCATCCAAGCTACCAATTGTAAACAAGCCTGTAGCTGGTAATGTTACAGCTAATGCAACTGCTGCTAAAATAGAATCTACCGCAAAAGCCATATCAGCAAACTCAATTTTCACGACCGTCATCCAAAAGCCACTTCCACCTTCTTTTGGTTTCTTTCCTGATGCATGATTTGTCGCCTTTTCATATAAATGTTTGATCGAAATAAATAGTAAGTAGAGTGCCCCGATAGCTTGTACTTGCCATACATCCACTAAAAACGAAATGACAAATAACGAACCAAAGCGTAAGACAAATGCACCTGCCAATCCGTAAAATAAAGCCTTTCTTCTTTGATCTTCAGGTAAGTGTTTTACCATAATTGCTAAAACTAATGCATTATCAGCAGCTAATAACCCTTCTAGCCCTATTAAAATAATAAATACCCATATATACTCTAATAATAATTGATACTCCATCTGTGATTCTCTCCTTTTGTTTGTCCCTATTCAGATAGTTGATTATTTATTGTTCAACCTATTTTTAACATAAAAAATGACCTTTACCTTATTATGTTTACTAGAACAATTATCATTCTAATAAACATAATAAGGTAAAGGTCTCGCTAACAAAAGTGATTGCCAGCAAAGCCGGAGATTTCTCTCGTAATGACGGCTTATACTGTACAGCTACTCCCCTTTAGTATGCAATTGTCATTTAGAAAGTTGCAAAGGTTGTACAATAATTTCATTCATTGCTTCTTCTAAAGTAATTAATTTTTCTTTTGCAATTACTTCCGATTCACCACAAGTACCATAATACCATTTTAATTTAGGCTCTGTACCTGATGGACGCAAGCAAATCCAACTGTTATCTTCTAAAACATATTTTACCACATTTTCTTCTGGCAAGCTAAGACTTTCTTCTTTTTTATTTTTTCCTACATACATCCGTTTGCCTTCTTTATAATCTTCTATATACTTTGTTTCAAGCGATCCGATGCTGGTCTTTTTCGTTGTACGAAATTCTTCCACTACTTGCGCGATTTGCTTCTGGCCTTCTTTTCCTTCTAAGGTTAAGCTAGAGAGTCCTTCCATATAAAAACCGTGCTGTTCATATAATAAATGTAAGGCATCGAGTAAAGAATAACCTTGATTCTTCCAATATTGTGCCATTTCACAAGACATGACTGATGCTTGTACAGCATCTTTATCTCGAGTAAAACCGCTAATTAAATATCCGTAACTTTCTTCATAACCAAACACAAACGATTCACCAGTTGCATCAAATTCATTTATTTTTGCCCCAATATACTTGAAACCTGTTAACGTATTAATTGTTTCCACACCGTAATGATCTGCTACCGCACGCCCTAATTCAGAAGTGACTATCGTTTTAATCATACGGGCGCAGGGCAATACATTTTCATTTGTATGTTTTAATATATAATCCAGCAATAATGCCCCTAGTTGATTCCCAGTTAAAACCGTATAATTACCATCCGAAGTTTTCACAGCTACCCCTAAGCGATCCGCATCTGGATCAGTTGCCAAGAGCACATCTGCATTCACTTTATTACCTACTTTAATTGCTTCTGAAAATGCCTGATGTTCTTCAGGATTTGGTGATTCTACCGTCGTAAATTCCGGATCTGGAATCATTTGTTCTTCCACAACGGCAATCTTGTTGAAATTTAACTGTTTTAATCCTGCTGGTACGAGTGCTTGAGCTGTACCATGCAGAGGTGTAAATACGATAGATAAACTTTTTTGTTCCTTGATCATTTCATCATCCATTTTAGTGATTTTTCCAAGTTGCTCGAGGTAAGCACTATCAATTTCATTTTCTATCCATTGTAATAAATTATCCGCAATGAGACGTTCTTCATCATGTACAGGGATTGTGAAAACATCTTCCACTCGTTCAATAAAACGGATCATTTCGTTTGCTTCTTCTAAAGATACTTGGCTACCACTTTCATTATATACTTTAAATCCGTTGTATTCAGGTGGATTATGACTTGCTGTAATCATTATTCCTGCGACAGCTCCCAAATAACGTACAGCATATGATAATAATGGCGTTGGACGAATCGAATCAAAGATATATGTTTTAATTCCGTGCACACCTAATACTTTTGCACATTCCAAAGCAAATTCTTTCGATTGATGACGCGAATCGTACGCAACGACCACACCACGATCTTTATAATTTACACTAGTTTTTTCAATATAGTAAGCTAAGCCTTTTACGGCCCGACGAACTGTATAAATATTCATTCTATTTGTTCCAGGTCCGAGTAGACCACGCATACCACCTGTTCCAAAAGTAAGCTGTTCATAAAACGCATCTTCTAAAGCAGGTTTATTGGATTGTATCTCCATTAATTGTTGTTTTAGTTGTTCTGATAAATGCTCTGTTTCATTCCATTTCTGAAACCGTTTCTCCCAAGTACTCAATGGTTCTCCCCCTGTTTCGTGCATATATGACAAATAATAACACAATTCATATAAATCTGCTACTTCGCTTCATTTTTACTTGTAAGCAATGTACATAATAAAGTACACTATATGTATAGTAGGAGTGATGATGATGGATAAAAAACAATTAGAAGCACATTTACTCGAATTAAAATCTGATTATGTTCGTATTCAAGGTGATATGGATAAATTAGAAGCCGTAGATGGTCGCGTTTCTTCTGCTGAAGAACAGTTAATCCGTTTAGAAAAAGAAATCGCGGAGGTACGTAAACAGCTAGTGGAATTGCAATAAAGCCAATTGGACCGATTTATAATATGTGCCTTCTTCTAGATACTTTAAAAGAAAGCCATTAAAAAACAGATGAGAAATAATTCCCTCATCTGTTTTTATTTTAATCAAATTTTAATTGACTCATATAATTACTTATTACCGTTATTTAATTTATGCTGAATCTTTTTAATTTCTTTTGTCGGTGGTGTAAAGCTAACGATCATATCCCCTACAACTGGTTGAATACGTGAATCTTGTGCGTAGAAAATGATTTGACCAGATGGCTTCATAAAGTACATTAATATTGCCGAATCATCTAACCCTTTTTTGAATGTACTATAATTGAACCGTTCTGTTAATGCTGTTTGCCTAAAGACGTAGCCTCTTTTAATTTTTTCGTTAAATTCACCGATTGATACATCTTCCCGACATAAGGATCTACCACCAACTTTAGTGGCGATATCTGCGTTCAACTTATCCTTTTCCGGATCTACCTTAAAGACATTCGCTCTACCATATTCCGGCAAGAAAGTAGTACAGACAAGCGAATTATATGAATAAGTATCAGTTGCCGCAATAATAAAGTCATATGGTATCGTATCTAAATTATATTCGGTCTGCTCCGATAAAATTTCACCATGATAAAAAGGCATCCCTTCGTTCCGAGCATAACGAAGACGTTCCCAGCTCGAATCAACAATTAAAACCGGATAACTCCCTTTACGAAATGATTTTGCCAATTCAACTGTAAATGGATTACTGCCAACAACTAATATACCCGATTTCCCTTCAAGCGACAGATGGAGTTTTTTAGCTAAGGGGGCAATTGTAAACCCATGGGCAACTACTGTAAAGAATACGAGCCCGAATGTTAGTGTTGTCAATAGTTCGGCATCCGCATACCCTGCGTCATTTAAAACCCCAGCAAAATAACCTGAAACGGTTAAAGCGACAATTCCTCTTGGCGCAATCCAACCAACTAACGTTTTTTCACGAGTCGTTAAGCCAGATCCAATCGTCGATAAAAATATGGACAATGGACGAACGATAAACATCATTAATAGTACGTACCCAATAATATTTGGCTGGAATATTTGAATAATCGTATCCATTTGTAAGGACGAGGCCAACATAATGAAAATTGCTGATATTAGTAACACTGAAATATTCTCTTTGAAATGACGAAAATCATTTAATGATGTAATACCCATATTCGCTAAAGTCATTCCCATTGCCGTTACAGACAAGAGGCCTGCTCCACGAACAATTTCATCTGGTAATGTAAAGCAAAAAATAACGATAACAAAAACAGCAGGAGATTTTAGAAACTCTGGTACATAACCAGTCTCAAACATCCAGCCAGTAGCCCTACCACAAAACCAACCAAAAAACGCTGCGAAAATAGCTACGACAAAGAATAGAAGCAATCTTCCACCGCCACCATCTTCGTTCGAAGTAAAGAACGTAATAATTTCAAAGGCAAATACTGCTAAAAGTACCCCAATTGGATCTACTATGATCCCTTCCCATTTTAAAATCTTCGCTGGTCTAGGTTTTAGTTTGGACTGACGCAAAAGTGGTAGAATGACTGTCGGTCCTGTCACAATAAACAGTCCACCTATTACAAATGCTACTTCCCAAGACAATCCTGCCATATAATGAGCGGTTAATGAACCAAGAATCCAAGCGATAAATGCACCGACCGTAGCAATTCGAAAAATAGGCTTTCCTAACCCTCTTAATTCTTTAAAACTTAAATTCAAACTTCCTTCAAATAAGATAATCGCAACTGCTACCGAGATTACCGGACTGTAAATGGGCCCAAAGCTCTCTTCTGGATTCATGATTCCCAAAAATGGCCCCATGACAAGACCTGCTATCGACATTACTACAATTGCTGGTAAGTTAAATTTCCAGGCAACCCATTGGGAGCCAATACCTAATACACCAATAAACATAATAGCAAGTAAAAGGGATATTTCCATACGGATATTCACCTATCTTTCATACGTTTTAACGTTTGCTTTTTTAGATATAAAGAACATTGTAATCATCATTTATATAAATGTAAAGAAGAATATCCAGCCTAGAAAATAGAAGTAATTTTCTATCTATTATAATGCTTTAATAGGGAATCAGTGCGTTAATCAAATCATCAGCACATAACAAAAAAGACTGCCGAAAAACGCTCGACAGCCTATCATCATTGCTCCATTTATTTAAATGCCCAAGTTCCCTTACGAAAGACGGCTTCTTCTGTACCATCTGGCAAAACACCATCAATATCCATCTCTACAGACCCAACCATGAAATCGACATGAATCATGCTGTCATTTACCCCGTGTTCATCTAGGGCTGCTTCATTCATTTCAGCGCCGTCTTTTACATTCGTAGGATAAGCTTTACCTAGTGCGATATGACAAGAGGCATTTTCATCAAATAATGTATTATAAAATATGTGGCCTGATTGAGATACTGGTGACTCATCAGGGACTAGCGCAACTTCTCCAATTCTACTTGCACCTTCGTCCGCTTCAAGTAAATGTTTCAAAACAGCTTCACCTTGGTTCGCCTTATAATCGACAACTTTTCCATCTTTAAATGTTAGCTGGAATTCGTCAATTAAGTTCCCACCATAATTCAATGGTTTCGTACTTGATACTGTCCCATTTACTTTATATTTATGAGGTGCAGTAAACACTTCTTCTGTTGGTAAATTAGGATTGAAAACAACTCCCTGTTCAGATACAGCTGCACCACCTTGCCATATATGATTTTTAGGTAAACCTATTTCTAAATCTGTACCTGGAGCCTTTAAATGTAATGCTATATATTGTTTGTCATTTAAACGTTTATACGCTTTTTCTAACAGATCATTATGTGCATCCCACGCACCGATCGGATCTTCCTGATCCACACGAACCATTTTAATGATTTCATCCCATAATGATTCGACCGCTTGTTCTGCTGCTTGTTCTGGGAAAATCTTCTTCGCCCATGCTACTGTCGGGATTGAGATGACAGTCCAAGTCACTTTATCATTCATCGTATATTCTCTAAACGTCTTTAATGCTACTCCTGCTGCTTTGCTTGCCGCTGCTACACGCTCTGAATCGATCGATTGCAATAAATCAGGATCAGTAGCATGAATTGAAACAAATGCAGCACCATCTTCTGCGAACGATTCCATCATTTGTACTTGCCAATCAGGGTAACTTTCAATCACTTCATCTGAAGCATGTTCATATTTCAACTTAGCGAGTTCGTCATCTCCCCAGTTAATATGCACATTTTTCGCACCAAGCTCATAAGCCTTTTTCGCTAACATTCGCGCGAAATCTGCCCCTTCAATAGGAGCACTTACTACAACTGCTTGTTCCTTTTGTACGTTAATTCCTTTAACTAATACTAATTCCGCATACTTTTCTAGCAATTGAGCTTCCACCATTATACTATTGCTCCCTTCATTATTCAGCGCCATATAATGCCGCCATTCTTTTAGATTCCTTTCTCCGCTCGTTCCGATGTACTCGACGAACCTCTGCTCCTTCATACAGCATTTTCTCTTGTTCCGTCTCAGGGTAAATTCTCGGAACAACCGCTGGCTTCCCATCTTCTCCGAACGCAACAAAGGTTAAAAATGCAGTTGCACAAACCGATTTCTCCGCTGTTAAAAGTCCTTCTTTGATCACTTTCACAAATACTTCCATCGATGTATTATGGACATATGTAACGAAACCTTCAATACAAATCGAATCTCCTACTTTTACAGGTAGAAGGAAGTCGACAGAGTCCGTCGATGCAGTTACAACTGACTGCCGTGCATGTCTCACTGCTGCAATTGCTGTGACATCATCAATATGTGCCATTAGTTTACCCCCAAAAAGAGTACCATAAGCATTCGCATCAGGTGGAAAAATTTGTGCTGTTTTAACTGTTTTAGAATTCGAACTAGGTTTCTTTTCCAATTACATCATCTCCTACAAAATTGGTCCTATTAATCTTGATATTGATTCCTTGAATTTAATGCCGATCGATCGTTGTTCGTACAAGCTTTTTGTCATCTGTGTCGAAAGATTAATATCTTGTTGAAATGCCTCGACTAATTGATGCGCTATATCGACATCGTACAAAAAAGCATTTACTTCAAAATTTAACCTAAAACTACGAACATCGATATTTGCAGTTCCAACAGACGAAACTTTACCATCCACAACGATTGTTTTTGCATGCAGAAAGCCATTTTGATATAAGTAAACTTCAGCACCTTCACTTAATAATTCGCCGACGCTAGATAATGTAGCCCAGTAAACAAACAAATGGTCTGGCTTATTCGGAATCATGACTTTTATCTTCACTCCAGATAATGCAGCAATCCGTAATGCATCCATTAAACTATCATCCGGGATAAAGTATGGTGTCTGAATATACACATACTCTTTGGCAGTTAAAATCATTTTGATATAGCCATATTTTATTTGTTCCCATTCCTGATCAGGTCCACTAGAGACAATTTGAATACCAACATCGCCGATTTCTCCCCCGATAAAATACTTTTCATCGTAACCGATATGGTGACGGGATGCTTGATTCCAATCCAAAATAAATCGAGTCTGCATCGTCTTTACAGCATCACCTCGTACACGCAAATGAGTGTCACGCCAATAACCAAATTTATCTGACTTACCTAAATACTCATCACCAATATTAAAGCCACCAATATAACCGATCTGCCCATCAATGATTGCTAATTTTCGATGATTTCGAAAGTTTATTTTAAAGTTTATTTTAGGTATCTTTGGTGGAAAGAATGCCCCAACCTGAATATTCGCATCTTCCAAACGGCGAATAAATTTGCGGTTCAAAGATCGCGAACCCATATCATCATACAGGAAACGCACTTCAACCCCTTCTTTAGCCTTCTTTATAAGCACATTAGCAATTTTTGTACCTAATTGATCTGGACGTACAATATAATAAAGCAAATGAATATGATCCTTTGCCTGCTCCAAATCACGAATAAGTGCCGAAAACTTCTCTGTTCCATCCGTAAATAAGTCGACTTTGTTATTTTGTGAATAAATCGCATCATTATGTTTTAAATGTAAATAATACAATTCCTTATATTGTTTTAGGACATTCTGTTTATATGGTAGTTGATCATTCTCCAATATCTCTAATTGTTCTTGCACTCGTTTCTCTACTCCTAAACGACTTTTCGTATCCCATGTGAAGATCTGACCGCTTAACCTTTTACCAAATACTAAATAGAGAATAAAACCAAGTACAGGAATAAAGAACAATACCATTAGCCATGCCCATGTAGTGCTAGCATTTTTTCTTTCTAAAAAGATGATCGTAAATGCTAATACAAAGTTTGCTAACATGACTGAACCTAATAATAAAGATATAATTTGCATAAACGATCACCCCTTACTCATTCCGACTACGTCCTTTATATTTTAAACGCTCATTAATATAGTACCATAATTTTCATTTCTTTATTAAAATGTTGTTAATGCTTGTTCTAAGTCCTCCCAAATGTCTTCCCAATTTTCTAAACCGACAGATAGACGAATGAGGGAGTCTTTAATGCCCATTTTCAACCTTTCCTCTTCTGGAATAACCGCATGTGTCATTGTTGCTGGATGTTCAATTAATGTCTCAGCATCTCCTAGACTTACAGCAACTTTAACGAAAGTTAATTGATTTAAGAAGCGCTGTACAAATTTCGTATCCCCTTCTAGTTCAAATGCAATAACACCGCCACCGCGCTTCATTTGTTTTTCATAAATATTACCTTGTGGATAATAAACGTGAGATACTCTTGGGTGGTTCTCTAAACGCTCAACTACCTTTTCTGCATTATCACTATGACGATCCATTCGTATTGGTAACGTTTTTAAACCTCTTAACAATAACCATGCATCAAAAGGGGCCAAAATTGCACCAATATCCTTTTGTGTTGTCGCTGCCACTTCATCTAAAAACGCTTTCTTACCAACTGCAACACCAGCAATTACATCACCATGTCCATTTAAATACTTTGTTGCACTATGCACGACCACATCGCACCCTAATTCAATTGGACGCTGTAAATAAGGAGTAGAAAAGGTATTGTCAATCACAACTGGGATATCATATTCCTTTGCCACCTCGGAAACTAACTGTAAATCGATTAACTGCATGGTTGGATTAATAGGAGTTTCGATGTAAATGCACGTTGTTTCAGGTTTTATTTGCTGGCGAATTGCTTCCTTCGTTCGAAAATCCAAAAAGTCTACCCCTATATTGTATTTCTCCTTCATCATCATCAACAAACCAAATGTACAGCCGTATAATCCCGTAGAACATAAAATATGGTCGTTCGCCTTCGTAAGTGAAATTAAAACTGCGGAAATAGCTCCCATCCCCGAACTGAAAGCCAAGCCTTTTTCCGCTCCCTCAAGCTCAGCCATTCTACGTTCTAATACTTGCACAGTCGGATTGCCTAGTCTTGAATATATAAAACCATCAGCTTCTCCTTTAAAACTTTGCTCACCGTGTTCTGCGGATTGAAATTCAAATGTAGATGTTTGAAACAAAGGTGTAGATAGGCTTCCTAACATTTCTTTTGCATCATACCCTTCATGGATTGCCATTGTTTCAAAATGCTTTTTTTTCATATTGCTTCCTCCTCATTTTATATCGCACTTCATCACTTATCGCTTCCTCTTCTTACATTATAATCTATTCGTCGCTCGCATGAAAGGAGTCCATTTATTAGTACATAATAATTGCATTTTAAATGATTCAATTTTACATTTAACATATATTAATCAATTTCATAATCTGGATTTTTCACTCCACCACTACGATTTGTAGTTGATTTAGGCAATGATGAAATTGATTTACATACTATTATATTTGATGGAGTCAAGAAATGAGGTTCTTCCATGATAGATAAAAAAATAAGACATGGAATTTTTTATGGATTAAGCGCTTATATTATATGGGGATTTCTGCCAATATATTGGAAATTACTCGATAATGTAGATGCAGGTGCTGTACTGGCACACCGCATTATTTGGTCATTTATTTTTATGATTTTTTTCATATTAGTAACAAGAAAATGGTCCCTTTTTATACAACAATGTAAAGAGATATTTTTAAATGCAAAAGTAGTAACACTGATTACTGTCGCATCACTACTCATAAGCTTTAACTGGTTAATCTTCATTTGGGCCGTACAAAATGAATTTGTTGTGCAAGCTAGTCTAGGCTATTATATTAATCCATTAATAAGTGTGTTACTAGGAATGATTTTTTTAAGAGAAAAACTATCAAAACTACAAATCTTCTCTTTTATATTAGCTGGAATTGGCGTTATCTACCTTACTTTTGATTATGGAACCTTTCCATGGGTATCATTCGTTTTAGCTCTCACTTTCGCTTTGTATGGTTTATTGAAAAAGGTTGCCAATGTCAGTGCCGTTTTCAGTTTAGCAATTGAAACACTAATTGTTACACCAATTGCCCTTGTTTATATACTGTTTGTATTCGGAGGTGATTTAGGATTCGGACAAACAACCATTTCCGAAACATTATTACTATTATTTAGTGGTGTAGCAACTGCAGTTCCATTACTATTATTTGGGATGACAGTCATCCGTATTCCTTTATCGATGGTAGGGTTCCTGCAATATATCGCACCGACATTGATGTTAATCATTGGTGTGTTTTTATATGGAGAAGCATTTACAACTGCACATATTATTACTTTTACGCTAATTTGGCTTTCTCTTATCATTTATATGTATTCTTCCATTCGTGACCG
>JAPFCO010000140.1 GCA_026169505.1 Pseudogracilibacillus sp. | reverse complement strand
GATTCGATTTAAATATTAATATTGTCAACTTTACGATGTTATTCCTAGGACTTCTCTTGCACCGTACGCCTAGAAGATTCCTTCACAGTGTAAGCCATGCTGTAAAAAATGCGGGCGGGATCATTGTTCAATTTCCATTTTATGCGGGAATTATGGGCATGATGGTTGCTTCAGGGCTTTCCGATGCCATGTCTTTATGGTTTATTAGCATATCAAATGAATTTACGTATCCGTTATTTACTTTCATAAGTGCTGGATTAGTGAACTTTTTTGTGCCATCAGGCGGAGGACAATGGGCTGTACAAGGTCCAATAATGATACCAGCGGGAATTGAGATAGGTGTAGATTCAGCAAAAACTGCTATGGCTGTTGCTTGGGGAGATGCATGGACAAATATGATCCAACCATTCTGGACATTGCCACTACTCGCAATAGCAGGATTAAAAGTAAGAGATATTATGGGCTTTTGTGTTATTATCTTAATTTATAGTTTCTTCCCAATAGCGATCGGGTTATTATTCTTATAAAAGTAATAACCAATGAGGTTTGTTGCGACAAAATAGTAGGACTTACCTGAGTCGTTAAAATTCTTTATTAATAAATTTGGAATATGATATCTCAACTATCGCACCAATAAAATACGTTCAAACAATTAGTGAAACTTAATTTAGATTGCATTTGCTAACCAGCTTGCAAATCTTAGTAACAATTAGTTGGTACTTTAGAAAATTACTGCTATTTCACAATAAACATAGACTGCGACATATAAAAATAGTGTATGAAGCTACCGCTTCGGAAAAACACTTCGCTTTCCGCGGGCTCGCGATGAGCCTCCTCGCGAGCAAAGAACGCTCACTGCGGGGTCTCATCGTCTTCGCTTTCCCGCTGGAGTCTTCGTGTTTTTCCTACGCTAATGTATAGAATGTTAATTAAGATCAGCGCAAGCTATCTTAATAATGTAGGTAATAAGCAAACATAAATACGTCCGAACAGTAACGACGCAATGTTAGGGGCAATTACTACCTACCTTGGCTGTTTGGAGCGGAGGACCGTTGACTCCTGCGGGAATAGCACGAGTCCGAAGACCCCGCAGGAAGCGACTTTTGCTTCCGAGGAGGCTGAGGCCGTGCCCGAGGAAAGCAACGGTCCGCAGCGGAAAACAGCCTAGAGCACATGCTACAGTATTTGCTTATTACATCATTAAAGTTACTGCACAGTATCCGTCAACAGTGATGATTAAGAATAGCAAAATAAATGAAGTAGGTCTTTGTATTTGGATGAACGAATTTTTAAAGTGACTATTTATTCCAAAGTCAATTTGTGTATTGCACCTTTAAGCCATCTCATATTATTAGGAATAATTAGCCTTTTTTACACTAAGAAAGTTGAAATATAATAAAAGTCTGGGTGGGACAAATCCTAGCAAAAAGTAAACTGTATGAAATCAAATATGATTTTATACGGTTTTACTTTTGTTTGAACCTTGTTTATTCATATAAATTTACAATTTTATTGATTTTATTAATAATATAATTAATATAATTAATAAAAATATTGACATTATTAATGTATTGTATTATTCTATGAATAGAAGGTAGGGATGAAGATGACATATCCAGTTATTCACACATGCCCAGTTTGTGACCATTCGCTCCATGTGAAGAAGCTAGGTTGTAGTAATTGTAGAACCGTCATTGAAAATGACTTTAGTTTATCAAAATTTGCATCTTTGTCAGCTGAGCAGATGCATTTTGTAGAAGTATTCGTTGTGAAACGAGGAAATATAAAAGAAGTAGAAAAGGTGTTGGGAATTTCCTATCCAACAGTTCGAGGAAAGTTAAATGATATTATAGCAGAACTTGGTCACGATGAAGCCGAGGAAGAAAACAATGAAAAACTCAGGAAGTCCCAAGTCATTGCTATGCTAGAAAATGATGAAATCAGTGCTAAAGAAGCAGTAGCACTTTTAAAAAACAATCGTTTAGAGGAGTGATGGTATGCAAGAAGAAATCGCTAAAATAATTACAATGGTGGAAGAAGGTAAGGTTAGTTCCGAAGAGGCGAGTGAGCTCATTAACGCATTGAAAGAAGATGAACATGCCGGTGACGAAGGGAAAACGTATTTGGGGAAAAAGTTAAAAATAAGAATTTCCTCTGAAGAAAAAGAAAAAGTTCGGGTGAATATACCGATTCGTTTAGTGAAATGGGTCTTGAAAACTGGTCATGGTATTGCTTCGAGTATTCCTGAAGCAAAAGCGTATGCAGACGATATTGATATGGATATTGTCATGCAAGCGATTGACAATGGGATCGATGGCAAAATTATGGATCTCGATACAGAAGAAGGAGATAGCATTGCTATTTATATTGAGTAGGACAGAAGACAATAATCGAGAAGTAATGATAGCATCATGAAAAGGGGCTTGGGATAAAAGCCCGGTAAGTTAACATAATAATCCGATAAAAAATGGTTCCGATGCCTGCAGAACGACAATCGAAACCATTTTACTTTTTTGAATAATTATGGACTTGACCCTATTTGGTTATTTAACTGGTAGTAAGTTTTCGACGACGATTTTATTAACGACATTGACATAAGCTAGAGCACTCGCTTTAATGACGTCCGTATCGGTCGCATTTGCATTATATGTGACTCCATTGAACTCTGCAATCACCTTTACTTTACCTAAAGCTTCTTTACCACGTGACACACTACTGATTTTATATTCTAATAATTTAATATCGGTGTCGACGACTTTAAGGATTGCCGTATAAAGTGCATCAATTGGTCCTGTTCCGACCGCGCTACTATTTATCTCCTCTGTCCCTTTTTTCATTCGTACACTTGCGGAAGGGAAAGTTGTATTACTAATTACTTGCAGATCGATTAACTCATAAAAACTATCTGCATAATTATTTACATCAACACTTTCAATATTATTTGTCGCAAAGTAATTTTTTACGATTACATACAGATCATGATTGTAAACTTCTTTTTTCTTATCGGCTAATGCGATGAATTCTGTGAAAATAGATTCGAATTGTTCTTCGTTCAATTGGCTAAATCCTAGCTTGCGCAGTGCATCTTTTACGGCATGTCGTCCTGAACGTGCAGTTAATACTAGTTCCATATCATCTAAACCAACATCTTCTGGGCGAATGATTTCATAAGCATCGCGAGATTTTAATAAGCCATCTTGGTGAATGCCTGAAGAATGTGCGAAAGCATTGTCTCCAGTAATTGCTTTGTTCACTTGTACTTCAAGCCCCATTAGACTACTTACAATCCTAGATGTATTCATAATTTCCTTAGCATCAATATCGGTATGAACATTAAAGACATCTGAGCGTGTATTAATCGCCATGACAACTTCTTCTAGTGCGGCATTACCAGCGCGTTCTCCAATCCCGTTGATTGTACATTCCACTTTATCTGCACCGTTTTTTACAGCTGCTAGTGTATTGGCAGTTGCCATCCCTAAATCGTTATGACAATGGACGCTTAATAAGACGCTATCGTCTAAGTTTTTTAGGCGATCATTTAATTTATAAATTAATTCTCCAAATTGTTCCGGTTCCGCAAAACCGACTGTGTCAGGGACGTTAATCATTGTTGCTCCAGCTTTTACAACGGCTTCAATTGTCGACCATAAATATTCAAAGTCAGATCTTGAAGCGTCTTCTGTAGAATATTGTATATCGGGAAGCAATGTCTTTGCATATTTGACGGCCTCTACTCCAATATCTAAAATTTGACTTTTAGACTTACTAAATTTTTTCTCAACGTGAATATCAGAAGTTCCCAATACCATGTGAATTAGTGGATTCTCGGCATGTTTTACACTATGATATACTGCGTCAATATCCGCTTTGACTGCTCGTGCTAAAGCAGTAATCGTAATATCATTCGTGTTACCAACTTGTTTCGCAATTTCTTTTACGGCATTAAAATCACCTTCGGAAGAAGCAGGAAATCCGGCTTCTATAATATCTACCTTTAATTTCTTCAATTGATGAGCAACTTCTAGTTTTTCATATAGATTTAACTTTGCTCCTGGAACCTGTTCTCCATCACGTAATGTTGTATCAAATACCCATATTTTTCTCGACATCTTTAACCACTCCTTTAAAATTGTTTGTAAATTGTATTTTTAATAAACATATAAAAAGCCCCGTCTCTATATAAAGATAGAGACGAGGCATTAGCTCGCGGTACCACTCTAATTAATTAAAAAATATTAATTCGGCTTGATTCAATGGCAATAACCATTTATCCATATAACGGTAGAATCCCGACATCCGTTACTAATTTCACGGAGTTGCTCCTGGATGAGTTCAAAGAGATATCACTACCGATTCGCACTAACCATCGGCTCTCTAAAAGTTGATGATGTCTTTTACTATTTCCATTCGATGCACTTGATTTATTGAATTAGTGTTATTATACATGCGAATAAATTCACTGTCAATACTAAGTTTTTGAAAATTTCATTTCTTTCGATTACAATTTAAACGTATTAATGTGAGCCTTTAATTGGTCAGCTAAACTAGCTAATTCATCAGCACTATCCGATACTTCGTCCATTGAACTTGAAGCTTCTTGAGTTGAAGCAGATGATTCTTCCACACCTGCAGCAGCTTCTTCAGATACAGCAGCAATACTTTCAATGGACTGGTTTACTTGTTCGCTATGTTCAGTAATGCGTTGCAAGCGTTCTGCAATATCATTAATTCCTTCGGCCATATTACTAATAGATGTTTCAATAGTTGCAAAACTTGCCCCTGTTTGTTCTACTTGATCGATACCAGTTTTCACTTCTTTATAACCATTATCTAAAGAAGTGGCTACCGTATTTGTTTCATGTTGAATATGATGAACGATCGATGTAATTTCTGTAACAGAACTTGTCACTTGTTCCGCTAATTTCCTCACCTCATCAGCAACAACTGCAAATCCTTTCCCATGTTCTCCAGCACGAGCGGCTTCAATTGCAGCATTTAAAGCTAATAAGTTAGTTTGGCCAGCAATGTTTTTAACTACTTCTATTAACTTTGTAATAGCATCTGATTGTTCGTCGAGTCCACGAACTTGTGTAACAGCGCTACGAACAATCGTATCAATATGTTCCATTTGGGAAATGGATTGTTTCATTAGTTCTGCGCCACCTTCTGTCAGATGGATAATATCATTAGAAGTTTGAGCGATTTCCTGTCCTTGTTGCTGCGAAAATTGAACGGAAATAACAAACTCAGTCATTTGTTCAGATAATTGAGTTGCTTGATTTGCCTGGGTTTCGGCGCCGGTTGCAAGTTCATCCATCGTTATGACCATCTGTTCGCTACCTTCCTTTACTTCTGAGGAAGACTGTTTTAACTGCTCACTTCTTATAGAAACGTCTTCAGATGCGCTTGCAACGTTTTGAATGATATCACGCATATTAAGCTGCAATGTATTGATCGCATGTGAAAGTTGACCAATTTCATCTTTTCCTTCATAGTCAATTGGTTTAGTTGATAAATGCCCTTTAGATATATCGATGGCAGTTGAAACAACGTTATGTAAATGACTAGAAATCCGACGTGAAATGACTATCATAATAATTAGACCGGTAGCAACACTAATAATATTAGCAACAATTAATATCACAATACTGTAATCCATACTTGTATTCACTTGTGTAATTGCGACTTGTTCTTCTTCTTCTATTTCATTGATTAAAAGCTTCATATATGAATTACTCGTAGATTTATGTGAATTGATTTGTATTTGTGCATATATTTTATCTGAATCATCAACGGCATCATTTGTTATTGTGTCTGCAAAAGAAGTTCTGATAAACTCCGTACCATCGACAACTTTATCGAAATATTGCAATTGTTCTGTGGATAGACTATTTGATAAACGTTCAGATAAAACGAGTAAATCTTCATCGATTTCATTGAATTCGCTTACATACTTAATATTATTAATTAGGATAAAATCCGATACAAGTCCACCTTGCTGCTCAATATATAATGCCATTTGTACTAAATCACTCTTTACTTGATTTTGCTCAATAATGTCTTTTACATCTGATTTGGATGCGCTTAATTGTAAAAAGACAAGTACCGTTGCACAGACAAATAATAATGATGAAATAGAAAAGGCAAATAAGTATTTACCTCCAATTTTGATCTTACGGGTGAAACGTGGTTTCCTTGTTTGGCTCTTAATCTTTTCCTTTTTCTTTTTCTTCTTAAATAACATGTTTTTCTTCCCTTCTAAACGGATTGTTATTGGCATATTTAATTATAGTCAAAAGGAACTATATGTCAACTAGGACTCTAAACCCATTTAATGAATGGTATTAGTTAATATTCATTTTTCTTTCATTATATAGTTGAAAAACGTAAACTAGTAGTAGAGATATTAGTAAAGGACGTGCTTTCATGGAGATGGATATTAACCAAAGAAAGACAGAACATATAAGAT
>JAPFCO010000385.1 GCA_026169505.1 Pseudogracilibacillus sp. | reverse complement strand
TTTAAGCATATGATAAGCTGTACCCATGTATAATGAATGAATCTGTATGGAGGTTACACCATGAATCTATTTAAAATGGAGAAGTTATTAGCTATTAATAAAGTATTAACTGAGTCATTACAATTAGAAGAAGTTTTGCAGAATGTTATTTTAGCTGCAAGTGAATTAATCGAAGTATCTGATGTATTAATCATTTATTTATATGATGAAGTTGAGGATAAATTATATTTAGCTGAGGGACAAGGCATTGATAAAACAGCCATGCAGAAAATTGCATTTTCCCCTGGTGAATCTATTGCGGGTAAAGTTTTCATGGATAGAAGGTCAAAGTTATTTTCATCGGAAGCTGAAATTGATTATTATATGAACAATATGCATCCAGATAATTATAAGTATTACGTAGCAGGAGTGCTTCAACGTAAGATTAAAAGTGCCTTTTGTGTCCCGATTATTAATAAAGATACATGTTATGGTGTCGTTGTAGTAGACAATTTTAATCAGGATGGGGTATTTACGGAAGAGGATATGGAAGTGATTGAAATAATTGCAGATCAAAGTGCGATTGCAATAGATAATGCGAAAGTATATCAAGATGTGAAAGAAAATAATGATTTGTTGGAGAAATCAATTGCTATACATAATCAGTTTTATCAATTTATTATAGAAGGAAGAGGCATTGAACATGTCATTCAACTATTGGAACAAATTATTCCTTCTAATGTGCAGTTTACATCGTATCTTGAGAAAAATACGGAGCATGCATTTCCAATTGTAAGAGGGAATGAAACGCTAGGGTGGTTAGTGTTAGACGAGGCATTAACTTCCCTCGACTATATTGACCAAATAGCAATTGAACAAGCAAGTCTCGCCATAGCGTTAGAATTAATTAAAAACAATGCCCTGTTTGAAAAAGAAATTCACTTTCGTGAGGAAGTCTTTAACCAATTAATTGATCGTATATCTGAACGGGATTTACTGCAGGCAATATCCTATGTGAACTGGGATAAGGACTGGAATGTACAATGTGTTATTTTGGAAGGAAAAGAGACAGGATTATGGGATGTACAAAAAATCATTGATAAGGAAAGGTTTGTCCAATCGATAGAACAGATTACGAGTAATATGAGATTAACCCCATTAATTTTCACGAGAGCTTTTCAATTAATCGTCATTATCCCCAAATTAAGGAAAGCAAGTATCGATCAATTTATTCGAGAGGTAGAAATACTTTGGGAAGAAAAAGATATTAATTATGGCATAGGACGTGAAACGACAATTGAAAATTTGCCGATTTCATTTGAAGAAGCGTTACGCTCTATCGGATATGCTAAACAACATCAGATTAAGCAAGTTGAATATTCGATGTTAGGAATAGAAAGGTTACTATATGAAGTGGATGACGATACATTGCTATTGTTCATGGATGATAAATTAAAAAAACTATTAGCGCTAGATCCAATTTTTACGACGACGTTAAAGACATTTATTTCCACGAACAAGAATCACAAACAGACGGCCAAACAATTGCATATACATCCAAACACATTGTATTATCGTTTGAAAAAAATGCAAGAAGTACTTGGACTAAATTTTAATGATGAAAAGGAATGGATTGATCTTGTGATCGCTTTACAAATATATGTGGCAAGCAACAGTGTTAATTAGATATTACTGTGTTGTGACACATATATTTATAGCCGAATAAGTTATATTATTGATAATAATCAATTAACTTAAAGGGGATGACTTACAATGAGCACAACTTATCATAATTATATCGGTGGTAAATGGATTCCGTCGGAGACAAATGAGACATATGCGAGTATTAATCCAGCAAATACAGAAGAGGTATTAGGTTATTTTCAACAATCGAACGAAGCGGATGTAGATCGTGCAATTAGCGCAGCAGAACAGGCATTTGCTAGTTGGTCACAAACTGCCGCGCCAAAGAGAGGTGATGTTATTTTTAACCTCATTCTTTTATTAGAAAAGCATAAATCAGAGCTTGCGGAATTGATTACAAAGGAAGTCGGAAAGTCATTACGGGAAGCAACTGGCGAAGTAAATAAAACAATTGAAGCGATGAAGCAATTTAGTGGAGAAGCGACAAGGATGACTGGTGAAACAATTCCATCCCATGATCATAATGTTTTTGGTTATACTATTCGAGAACCGTTAGGTGTTGTAGGTGTAATTGCACCGTATAATTTTCCACTTGGAATCGGCATTTGGAAAATTGCTCCCGCGATTATTGCTGGAAACACAGTAATTTTTAAACCGGCGAGCAATACGTCCTTAATTAGTGTGAAATTAATCGAATTGTTTACAGAAGCGGGTGTGCCAAAAGGGGTCATTAATATGGTGACAGGGCCAGGAGGAGTCATTGGAAATGCAATTGGACATCACCCAAAAATCAAAGCTGTATCTTTTACTGGTTCAACGGATGTTGGTTTAGCATTAGGTAAAGCGGTTACAAGTCGCGGTGCAAAAATGCAGGCAGAAATGGGCGGTAAAAATCCATCCATTATTTTAGAAGATGCAAATCTTGATGAAGTTGTGGAGAATATTGTGATTAGTAGTTTCTTAGATAATGGTCAACGATGTACTGGAACAAGTCGTGTCATTGTTTTACAATCAATTGCTGAGGAATTGATTGAGAAACTTGTTGCCCGATTAAAGAAATTAAAAATAGATGATGGATTTACAACTGGTGTAGATAATGGTCCAGTGATCGATGAAAATCAATTAAATACGTATAAACATTATGTGCAATCTGCTTTAGATGAAGGTGCAAAGTTAGAATTTGGTGGAAAACAGTTAATGGAAAATGGATTGGATAAAGGATATTTTGTTGCACCAACTATTTTCAGTCAAGTAACAGAAGAGATGACAATTTACCGGGAGGAAATATTTGGACCTGTCATCGGAATTACAGCGGTCGACAATTACGAGGAAGCGATCACCTTAGCAAATGATAATGAGTTTGGTCTATCTTCGACGATTTATACGAATGATTTACAAAAGTCCTTTGATTTTATTCGTCGAATTGAATCAGGTGTAACACATGTAAATATTCCATCCAATTATTTTGAAAATCAGTACCCATTTGGTGGTAAAAAAGCATCTAGTATCGGACCACGTGAACAAGGTTCGACAGCATTGGACTTTTGGACAGATTATAAAACAGTCTATATTAAAGCCTAATACCTTAGTCAATTTCATAATACAGATTTAAGCAATTATGAAATTGACTTACCTAATTATAAATATTAAATAAGAGAGGAAGAAAGTTTAAAATGAAGAAAGTAGGAGTTATTGGCTGTGGACTGATGGGTCAAGGGATGATTCAAAATCTATTACAACAAAAATATAATGTAATTATTTATGATGTCAATGATCAAGCAACAATCCCTCTAGTAGAAAAAGGTGCAACACGAGCAAAGGATGTCGCTACTTTAGCGCAAGATGTAGATGTATTATTACTGTCTTTACCAACACCGAAAATAATTCAAGATGTGTTACTAAAGGAAGCATACCCTGTCATGCAACATGGATCCTTTGTATTAGATATGAGTACGAATGATGTGGAAGTAACGAGAGACTTAGCAAAAAAAGCTCAAGAATATGGGATTGCTTTTTTTGATTGCCCTTTAAGTGGTGGACCTGTCGGGGCGAATGCGGGAACATTAACGATTATGGTTGGCGGAGATGACAAAGCATTTCCAACCATTCTACCAATTTTGGAAGCAATTGGGGAACAAATAGAGTATATTGGTAAAAGTGGAGCAGGACAAATCGTAAAGTTATGTAATAATATGATAGTGGGAGGAATTATCTCCCTTGCAAGTGAAGTGTTAAAAGCAGGGGAAAGAGTAGGGGTGAGTAAAGAGAAAATTACGGAATTAATACAAAAAGGGTCTGCTCAAACACGAGTAATGGATGTATTTGGTCAAAGTCTTTTATCGGAGGACTTTGATACGGTAACTTTTTCATTAGCAAATATGATGAAGGATCTACAGTTATATGAAAATATGACATTAGATGCAAACGTGTCAACTGATATTAGCAAGTCAGTAAAGCAACTATATCAAGCTGCATCTGATGAGGGAAAAGGAGCGAAAGATGCAACTGCTGTGTATGAACTTGTGAAGTAAGCAAAAAAGTGCTTGCAGTGAACATTATAAAAAGAAGGAGGATGTACATATGAAGCAGTCGGAAAAATCTACGGTTGGCATGTGGAAAGACTGGAGATTACATGCGCTTGTATTTATTACAGTTATCGTTACGGAAGCTATAGGTACGTTCAGTATTCCAATAGGTCCAGGTGTGATTTTATTACTGCCGATGTTATATGCCTTAATTATTGGAATAATTTTATTTTTTACCCCAGCTGTAAAAGAAAAACAATCAAAAAATGCCGAACCAATTATTGTATTAGGTGTTGCGTTATTATTAGCCAAAATAGGTGTTATTATTGGACCATCATTACCAGAAGTAGTCGCTGCTGGACCAGCATTAATTTTACAAGAATTAGGAAACTTAGGAACGATTCTATTCGCATTACCAGTAGCCATCTGGCTCGGGATGAAGCGGGAAGCAGTAGGGATGACACACTCAATTGGACGTGAACCAAACGTAGGACTTATCATGGATAAATTCGGGATTAATTCTCCAGAAGGTCGCGGGGTGATGGCGATGTATATTTTCGGAACGGTCTTCGGAGCGGTGTTTTTAGGTCTTATTTCTGGCTTATTAGCAACTATTACACCAATGCATCCGTTATCATTTGCAATGGCATCAGGAGTTGGAAGCGGAAGTATGATGGCTGCGGCAAGTGGTTCCTTAGTTGCTGCGTTTCCAGATTTAGAAAATCAAATTGTTGCTTTTGCAGGAGCAAGTAATTTATTATCATTGTCCACAGGTTTATGGGTAAGTATTTTCATTGGATTACCATTAACAGAGAAAATCTATACATTCATGACTCGAAATAAAGAGGCTTAAATAAAGGAGGAATTCAAATGCTAAAGAATATTCAAGAATGGACATTATTATTAGTTGTTTTTGGCTTTACTGCACTTTTTGGGAATTGGGCAGGCTATGACATATTACCATTAGCTGCGATTCCAGGTATGATAGTATTAATCCTCATTTGTTTAGCCGGATTTATTTTACGAGAGTTAATCCCAATCAATTTTCCTAGTATCGCCTATATTTCTATCATCGGTGTCATTGTGTCGATGCCGTGGATGCCTGGGGCAGAAAAGATTGTCGAATGGACTGGGGAAGTAGAATTACTTGCATTAGCTACTCCAATTTTAGCTTATGCAGGGATTGCAATTGGACGCTCGTGGACGGATTTTATGAAACTAGGCTGGAAAACGCTTATTGTTGGAAGTTTGGTTATGTTAGGAACCTTTCTTGGTTCCGCAGTTATAGCAGAAATTATATTACGCTTTCAAGGGATTATTTAAAAATTATGTATTAGGTAAAAAATGTTACCAGATTTGAAACCAATATTAATAATGGAAGGTTTGTAGGGCACGACATTCTACAAGCCTTTTAATGGATGACGATAATGTAAAAGGGATAGGCTAAATATTCACTATGACTCTTGTTAATTCGCAATTATTTTGCGTCTGCTTCTTAAGCGTTTTGCTAATTTTGACACTTTATATACCGATTATATTCTAGTAGTATTTGTATGTTTTCCAATGGTATATTGACCTATCGTTTTCCAAAGAAGTGACCTGCTCCTTTCTACCATGGAGAAAACAAGGATATTTTATCAATTGGCAATTCTTCTTGAAAATGCTACTATGAAAGAGAAATATTTTATATTTAAAGGCAAGGTGAGGAAGTTGAATCAAATGATTGAAACAATATGTGTGAAAGAAACGAATTTATCCCCGTCTGATATTGTTCAATTAACTAATATTGCACAATCTATGCCTTTATATGCTGAACTAACACAGTCATATATTTTTATTGATTGTATGTCAAAAAATGCGCAGCATGCAATTATTGTTGCAGAAGCTTTTCCAGAATTAGACAATCCTTTATATACTAAAACGATTATTGGAAAGTCCGTATTTGAATCGTTTGAACCTGGGGTGTTTTACAGTCACCGTGAAGGAAAAAGGTCAATTATTAAACACGCAATTAATCAAGAAGGACGTAGTGTTCATCAAACGGTTCTGCCAGTTAAAAATGCCCAAAATGACATTATCGCCGTGTTAATTCAAGAAAAGGGAATAGAGCATTCAGATGATATCCACTTGGATGAATCAAACTTGCCCATCCCAACCCAAGTAATCGATACAGTTTTATCGAAAGACAACTATTCATTACCGATTGTTTCGGACATTTTAATGGAAATGTTTATTCTAACTAATCATCAGAATCAATTGATTTATGCAAATCCAGTTGGTATTAAATTCATTGTTGAAATGAGTCATACAGATCAAATCTCACAAACGAAATTAACAGATTTATTGCCTTTTTTGAAGGATGTGTATGAAAGGAATAATGATGATGTTTATGTATTTGAACGAACAATAGGTAAAAAGAGTTTGATTATTAAAAAAATTAAGCTCCGTCAAAGTGAAAATAAATTAAACACACTACTTATTATCCAAGACCTAACGGAGTTAAAAATGAAAGAAAGAGAACTATCGATGAAGTCGACGATGATTCAAGAAATTCATCATCGAGTAAAAAATAATTTACAAACGATTGCAAGTCTTCTAAGATTGCAGATGCATCAAGGAATACCAGAGGAAAGTTATTCACCATTTGAAGATACGTTAAATCGAATCTTTAGTATATCTGCCGTATATGAGCTAATATTATCAAATGATGAGTCGGATTCAGATTCGGAACAGGTTAACATTATCGAACTTACTCGGAAGGTTTGCTCGAAATTAGTGTTAAATTCTCCTTTTCACAAAATAGACTTGATTATTAGGACAAATAACAATATAATATGTACAAGTCAGAAGAAAGCGGTTTCAATATCGTTGATTGTTAACGAACTAGTACAAAATGCATTAAAACACGCTTTCAATGACAGGAAAGAGGGAGAAGTGATTGTTGAGTTTATCTGCAAAGATAGGGTTATTCAAATTCATGTAATCGACAATGGCGTTGGTATAGATGAATTGAAGCCTTCACTAGGGTTGGACATCGTCCGTAACTTGGTTGAAAATGATTTGTACGGTGAATTCACTTTTGAGTCAGCCACTTTCGGCACCCATGCTTTAATATCATTTAATCTAAGCCCGGAGGTGGAAGTATATCGTGAAACAGATTCTATTAGTTGAAGATGAATCGATTATTCGAATGGATTTAAAAGTAATTCTTGAATCAGAGGGATACGAAGTGATTCGAGAAGCAAATGACGGTGAAAAAGCTGTCGAATATGCTATGACATATAAGCCAGATTTAATTTTAATGGATATTAAAATGCCTAAACTAGATGGTTTAAAAGCAAGTAGAATTATAGGTAAGCAACTGGATACTCCAATTATTATTATTACTGCATATAGTCAAAAAGAGTTTGTGGAAAATGCTCAGCAGGATAATATTGTTGGATATTTAATTAAACCGATTGCGAAAGAAAACCTAATTCCTGCGATTGAGGTAGCATTACACCAATCAGAAAAGGCAAAAAAACTTCAGCAAAGTGTAGACGATGCAAAAGAAAAGGTACAACATCGTAAAACAATTGAACGTGCTAAAGGTATCTTAATGCAAACGAAATCATTATCTGAACAAGAAGCATTTAAATATTTAAGGGATACGAGCATGTCAAGACAATTATCGATGCATAGGCTATCTCAAGAAGTTATTAACCAGAACAAGTAAATATAAGAAGCAAAGGCGCTTAAAGAGTAGTTTTCTTTAGGTGCTTTTTTTATTTGTAAAAATAACTAGGAGGTGACTCTGTACATGCAGCATGATTGATAAATTAAAATAACTGGAATAAAATACAGGGAGGAACGATTTTATGGAGATGATTGGTAATTTCATTATTTATATCATCATGATTTGTGCAGTATTAGGCGCTCTTGCAGCAATTAAAAGCCCTGAACAAGGGCTAGGTAAAGAGTTTATGTCGGGAATGCATACGGTAGGGCAAATTTTCGTTCCAGCTGCAGGGATCATGGCATCAATACCATACTTAACGATCTTTATTAGTAAATTTATTAGTCCAATATTTTTTGCAATTGGGGCAGATCCTGCGACTGCAGCAACGACTATTTTAGCTTCTGATATGGGAGGATACCAGCTTGCGGATGCATTGAAAACATCATTAGAAGGTTGGGTTATGGCATTGATTGTTGGATTCATGTCAGGTGCTACAATTGTTTTCTCTGTACCAATGGGACTAGCAATGTTAGATAAAAGAGATCATAAATATATGGCGCTAGGGATTATGTCGGGGGTATTAACGATTCCTATAGGAGCCTTTATTTCATCGTCATTGATCGTTTTATTTGATACAAATATTAGAGATGTAATTAGTACAACAGCTGAATCAAATTATGAATTTACTATTAGTTATTTACAAATTATATTGAATTTGTTGCCGTTATTAATTTTTGTTGTCATTATTGCTGTTGGATTGAAACTAGTGCCTAATCTAATGATTGCAGGCTTTATGCTTTTTGGCAGAGTCATGGACGCTGCGATTAAATTAGTGTTAGTATTTTCAATTGTTGAAATTTTTACTGGGGCATTCTCCACAATTTTTGGTGCATGGGGATTCGATCCAATCATGGCAGACGAAAAAGACCAGTTTAGGGCACTAGAAACAGCAGGATATATTGGAATTATGCTTGCTGGTGCGTTTCCAATGGTTTACCTTATCCGCAAGTATGCTGCAGGATTTTTAGAAAAGGTTGGAAGAAAAATGGGGTTATCTTCTGTAGGAAGTGCTGGTATCTTAGCGACGATGGCGAATATATTAGCTATGTTCTCCCTTGTACGCTCTATGCCTCCAAAAGACAAAGTAATCAATATTGCATTTGGTGTAACATCGGCCTTTTTACTTGGGGATCATTTATCCTTTACCGCAAACTTCCAACCGACAATCATTTTGCCAGTAATGATAGGTAAATTTTCAGCAGGTATTATTGCGATAATTATTGCTTATTATTTATCCGTACCAACTGCTTTAAAACTTGAAATAGAAGATCGAAAAGCTGGAATTATTGGTGAAAAAGAATATTTAGAGATCAACAAAGATACAGAGTTGGAAGATGAAATTGCCAACTAATACGAAAGGAGATTTTTATGTTTAGTGATGAGAAAGAAGAAAAGAAACGATTTATTCAAGAATTTGTACCTGGTAAGCAGTTGACATTAAGTCATTTAATAGCTAATCCAAATCAAGAGTTATTCCAAATGTTAGGGATAGATCGTGCAGGCGCACTAGGAATTATGACTTGCACACCAAGTGAGACTGTTATCATAGCAGGCGACATTGCTACGAAAGCGGCGAATGTAAGACTTGGATTCCTAGATCGTTTTACAGGTAGTCTTGTAGTCGTTGGCGATGTGTCGGAGGTTGAGATGGCATTGATTGAAATTAATCGATTTTTAGCGGAAAGTTTAGGTTATACGCCATCATTAATTACAAAGTCATAGGATGATTTCATGAAAAATAAAACAATGTTAATTGGGGCAATTGACGCGGGTAAAACGACGTTAATTCATGCACTCTTAGGAAGTACAACTGCTGCACTAAAAACACAAACATTACATTATCATCAGTGGATTGTAGATACACCTGGGGAATATACAGAAAATCCATTATATTACAAAAATATTATGGCAACTGCTTTAGAAGTAACACATGTTATATATGTTCAAGATGCGACAACAGGTAAAAGTATTTTCCCTCCAGGATTTAGTGCTGGAATTCCGAAATTACCAATTGCTGTTGTGACAAAAAGCGATGCAGTTGACTCAGATATAGAACGTGCGATTCAAGTATTAAAGCGAGTTATGCTAAAAGGGCCTGTTGTTATTACAAGTGCGTATGAACAAAAAGGTATAAAACATATAAAACCACTAGTAGCATGTAATACGATGGATGAAATGAAAGCATATGTAGATGCTCAAGGAAATGCATCATTGCAATTTATAGGAGAATAGTTTTTCTTTACACAACTCGGAAACTCTGGTATATTTACTAGTAATAAAAGTAAATACAAAGGCAAAGGCGCCATTAGGACTCAATTGACATGAGTCTTAATGGCGCTTTTTTTATTGAAATGAGGTGAATCTCGAACTGTGAATAAGCAAAAAGAGTCGATTATTAGTGCGGGCATTGATATTGGTACGAGCACAACAAAACTAATTATTAGCCGACTATCCATCATTAATGTCGCCGGAATATCACATGTTCCACGTATTGAAATCGTGGATAAAGAGGTACTCTATAAAAGTCCTGTTTATCGAACACCGTTACAAGATCAGTTTTCTATCGATATGATGGAAGTTGAAAAAATGATTCGTTCCCAATATGAGAACGCAAACATATCAGCAGATAATATTGAAACAGGAGCCGTTATTATTACTGGAGAGGCAGCGACTAAGAGGAATGCTAGTGAAATGATCCATCATTTATCAAATGAAGCTGGTGAATTTTTAGTTGCAACAGCTGGCCCTGATTTGGAAGGGATCATCGCAGCCAAAGGTTCTGGAGTCTTTGCGAAATCTAAAGATAATTCACTCATAAGAGCAAATGTAGATATTGGTGGAGGGACAGCAAATATTGCGGTTTATCAAAATCAACACTTACTGGGCACTTGCACATTGCATATCGGTGGTAGATTAATTGAATTTGCAAGTAATAAGATTCAAACGATATCACCTCCAATAAAACGTCTAATCGAGCAAGAACACATTAAGTTACAAGTAGGAGACAATCAAAACGATTTAAATGTGGAACATATTATCGACTTGCTTGTTGAAACATTGTATCGAACATTAACACAAACTTTGGAAGACCGTGATACATGTCTTGTCTTAGGAGAGCAACCGAACTGGATTCAGCCAATTGATGTTGTTACTTTTTCAGGAGGCATTTCCGAATGTATGTATGATCATGAACAATCACAAGAGTCTGCAACTTATCAAGATATTGGTATGAGGCTAGCTACAAAAATCCAACAAAGTGCAATCTTTCAAGAATTCGTTGTTGAAGAGCCACTGGAAACAGTGCGTGCAACTGTATTAGGTGCTGGAATGCAAACGACAGAAATTAGTGGGGCTACAATCCAGATTGATGCTACAGAATTGCCACTGAAGAATATTCCTATTATCAAGCACGATTTCTATCAACAGTTACAAGCCGGTTTAAATCAATTATCACAAACGTTTCAACAAGCTAGCACTTTATATGATGCTGCAAATGAAGGTAATAATTTTGCCTTATCTTTATCAGGAATTCCTTATATAAGTTTTAATGAGGTAGAGGTATTAGCGCAAGAGATTAAAAGGTTGATGGATGAAAGAACGAACCCACAATTACCAATTATTTTAGTTGTTGAAACAGATGTAGCGAAAGTACTTGGTCAATCACTAATTGCGATGGGTGTGGAACAACCCGTTATCTGTATCGATCAAATTAAAGTGGATACAGGAGATTATATTGACATAGGAAGAGCATTACAATCTAATGTTGTTCCTGTTATCGTAAAAACATTAACATTTCATTCAGCTACACATTAAGAAAGGGGGGTGTGAAATGAAGTTACAGATAAATTTAGGAAATGTTAATTATACTTTTAAGCATTTAAAAGAATTATTAGCGAAAGCAAATGAAGAAAAGTCAGGTGACCGTCTCGCTAATGTTGCAGCAGAGACAGTGCAAGAAAGAGTTGCGGCGAAATATCTTGTTGGAGATTTATTATTACATGAAATTCGCAATGAACCACTATTAGATCCTGAAGAAGATGAAGTTTCGCGCATCATTGAAAACGATATCAATGAAAAAATATATCAAGAGATTAAAAAATGGTCTGTCTCTGAATTACGTGAGTACATTCTTCGTCATGATGTATCGAACAAAGAATTAATGCGAATTAGTAGAGGATTAACTTCTGAGATGATAGCAGCTGTAGCTAAGATTATGTCTAATCTAGATTTAGTCCATGCAGCAAACAAAATAGAAGTTATTACAACATCCAATATCTCCATCGGTTATAAAGGTACATTATCATCAAGGTTACAACCAAATCACCCAACAGATAATATAGATGGTATTATCACCTCTTTAAAAGAAGGTTTAGCTTATGGAATAGGTGACGCTGTTATTGGGATCAATCCAGTGGATGATTCCGTAGAAAGTGTAAAAAGGGTGTTACATGCGTCGAAGGATTTTATGGATAAGTGGGAAATACCTACTCAAAACAGTGTACTTGCTCATGTGACAACACAAATGCGAGCGATCGAACAAGGTGCTCCAGCAGATATGATTTTCCAAAGTATCGCGGGAACAGAAAAAGCGAATCGATCCTTTGGAATCTCGGCGGAACTAATTGGTGAGGCGAATGAATTAGCCCGCGAATATGGTACTGCAACAGGACCTAATATGATGTACTTTGAGACTGGGCAAGGTTCAGAATTATCTGCAGAGGCTCATTTCGATATTGATCAAGTTACATTAGAAGCGAGAAACTATGGTTTCGCACGGCATTATAATCCGTTTATAGTTAACACCGTAGTAGGTTTCATTGGTCCTGAGTATTTATATGATAGTAAGCAAGTCATTCGCGCAGGGCTTGAAGACCATTTCATGGGGAAAATGCATGGGTTACCAATGGGTGTAGATATTTGCTACACAAATCATATTAAAGCTGATCAAAATGATAATGAGAATTTAGGCGTTTTACTTACAGCATCAGGTGTGAGTTTTATCATTGCAGCCCCTATGGGAGATGATGTCATGCTTAATTATCAGTCAATGAGCTATCATGATATCGCAACATTACTTCAAACGTTTCATAAAAAACCTGCACCATTATACGTAGAATGGCTAGAAAAAATGGGTATCTATGAAAATGGTCAATTAAGTGCACGTGCTGGAGACTTAACGATATTTGACTAATGGAGGAGGTGATGCCCTTGCAAAAGGAAGTTATTCAAGAAATTACAAAACTAGTCGTCCAGGAATTACACAAGCAACAAGATCAACAGCAAGACATACAAAATCCCGTAATTCTCAACACCGAAAGTAAACCAAAAGTTAGTTTATATGGCGAGAGTTCGCAAAGTATGGTTTTGACAGAAGGTAAGTCCAACAAGCAAGTGATTCCTTTATATAAAAATAGAACCTCTTCTGAAGTAGTAGAAAAAAGTGTAATTGAAGAACTATTTGAAGATAATCCGGAGAACAATTTGGAAGATCGTTTGTTAGAAGAAAAAAGTGACTATCTTAAATATACACCAGCAAGAGTTGGAGTAGGTAGGGCTGGTTCACGACCAAGAACTTCGACATTGCTAAAGTTTAGATTTGATCATGCAGCTGCTGTGGATGCCGTCTATGGGGAAGTGTCACAAGAATTATTAGATAAGTTAGATTTGTTTACTGTAGAGACAAAGGTGGATGAAAAGGAAGTCTATATTCGCAGACCAGATTTAGGTAGACGACTTTCCACAGCATCGAAGGAATTGATTAAGCAACGATGTGATTATGCTCCAACTGTACAAATTATTGCTTCTAATGGGCTAAGTGCAAGTGCTGTCAATGCAAACCTAGAAGATGTCTATCTATCATTGAAACAATCATTAAATAATTTGAACATCCAAATGGGAACAACATTTTATGCTAACCAAGGACGAGTGGGTTTAATGGATGATGTGGGAGAAGTGTTGGAACCTGAAATTGTCGTTAATTTAATTGGCGAACGACCAGGTCTAGTATCAGCGGAATCATTGAGTGCGTATTTATGTTATAAACCAAGACATGGAACAATTGAATCAGAAAGAATGGTCATTTCAAATATCCATCAAGGCGGCATACCACCTATTGAAGCAGGAGCCTATCTAGGAACTGTCATCGAACGGATGTTAAAGCATCAAGCAAGTGGTGTGGCGTTGATTCAAAAAGAAGGGTAGATGATGATGTTACAAGACAATAAAGTGTTCGCGGAGATTTGTTCCATCCAATTGATTACTAATGCAAGTGAAGCATTAAGAGAACAATATAAATTAACAGATAGACAATACAGTTTAGGCCTCATTACTTTAACACTTGATGATGTCGGATATGTAGCAATTGACGAGGCGACGAAAACAACAGATGTATCCGTCATTTATGCACAAAGTTTTTATGCGGGATCAGATTATGCCTCTGGACCATTATCAGGTGAGTTTATTGGGATTATCGCAGGTGAAACACCAGAGGAAGTAAAGAGTGGTCTAGATTCGATTCAACAATCTGTACAATCCACTTTTTTCTTTGAAAAAATAAATAATAATGATAATCACTTAATTTTTGCACAAACAATTTCCAGTTGTGGCACATATCTAGCAAAAGAAAATGGAGTAGCACCAGGTCAAGCACTAGCCTATTTAATCGCTCCCCCGATAGAAGCATTAGTTGGAGTGGATGCAGCATTAAAAGCAGCAGATGTGGAGGTGTGTCAATTATTCTCACCACCGACCGAAACGAATTTCGCGGGAGCAATTTTAACAGGAAGTCAATCATCTTGTGATGCTGCGGTTGCCACATTTCGTGATAAAGTGCAACAAATGACATTAAATCCGCTTTATTATTAAGAAAGGAGTGTATATATGATAAATGGAACGATGACGTATGATAAGGATCTAACTGCTATACAAGAAATGAGAACAGTGATTCAAAAGGCAAAAGTAGCACAAGCAGCATATCGACACTTTACGCAAGAACAAGTCGATAAAATTGTAGAACATGTCGCAACAAAAGCATTTCAAGCAGCCGATTATTTAGCAGAGATGGCTGTAGAAGAAACAAAAATGGGTGTAAGAGAGCATAAAAAGATCAAAAACGAAGTTGGGTCTAAAGCTGTATTTGAAAGTATTAAAGATTTAAAGACGGTTGGAGTGATTCACGAAGATACAGTGAATAAAGTGCTAGAAATAGCCGATCCATATGGAGTGATCTTAGCGATTATCCCGACAACGAACCCAACGTCAACTGCATTTTATAAAGCTATTATCGCATTGAAAACTAGAAACTCTATCGTTGTTAGTCCACATCCATATGCGGTGAAATGTACGGAAGCCGCATTAAAAGTATGTCATGATGCTGCTATTGAAGCTGGGGCACCGCCTGAATTAATTCAAATATTAACGTATGCTTCGATGGAAGCAACATCACAAGCTATGAAACATTCAGACATTGATTTAATTTTAGCAACAGGTGGAGGGGCGCTTGTAAAAGCAGCGTACAGTTCAGGAAAACCAGCTTATGGTGTTGGACCGGGAAATGTACCAGTTTATGTAGAGAAAACTGCTCAAATTGATCGAGCAAGCAAACATATTATCGATAGTAAATCGTTTGATAATGGAACAATTTGTGCAACCGAACAGGCCATCGTTGTCGATCAACAAGTCGCCGAAATTTTCATTCAAAAGGTTAAGCAACAAGGTGCTTATATTTTAAATGATGAAGAGAAATTAAAAATGGAACGAGTTATCTCCCCGACACTTGGGAAAGTTAGCCCTAAGATTGTTGGGAAAAGTGCGATAGAGATAGCAAAAAAAGCAGGAATTCAAGTACCAGTTGATACGAGAGTGCTCATTGGAAAAGAAACGGAGATTGGAAATAAGATTCCGTTTTCTTTAGAAAAGTTATCACCGGTATTTGCGATGTATATTTCAACCGATATCGATGATGCTAAGCGAATCTGTCATGGATTGCTAGACTTAGGTGGACGTGGTCACTCGTTGTCGATTCATACAGAAGACGATCAAGTGGCACGTACATTTGCTTTAGAAATGCCTGTTTCTCGTATTCTTGTAAATACGATGAGTTCTGTTGGAGCGGTTGGAGCTACTACCGGCTTAAAGGCATCGATGACATTGGGATGTGGATCTTACGGGGGTAATATAACTTCCGATAACGTATCTGCTAAACATCTGATCAATATTAAACGAATGGCGTATGGTATTCGTGAAATTACATTGCCAAACCAAGTACAATCGCAAAAGAATATTCAGCTTGTACAATCTAGCAATTCTGCAACTCAAACAGCTTCAAGCCTTAAAGAAGTGGATGCTTCTTTAGTGGAAAGTATTGTTGAAAAAGTCATTCAAAAATTAACATAAAAAATAGGAGGAATTTATTATGAATAACGAAGGTACAGCATTAGGAATGGTAGAAACGAAAGGTTTAGTTGGTTCAATCGAGGCTGCAGATGCAATGGTGAAAGCGGCATCTGTTCATTTAGTAGGGAAAGTTCATGTAGGTGGTGGGATTGTTACGGTTTTAGTACGGGGAGATGTAGGTGCAGTTAAAGCAGCTACAGATGCCGGTTCTGCTGCGGCGCAACGTGTAGGAGAATTATTGTCTGTTCATGTTATCCCAAGACCACACAATGAGCTTGAACTCATCTTACCTACTAGCGATAAATAAGATCAATGAGGATGATAAAAGATGAAGGAGAAAGTGATTGAGGATATTGTAAAAGAAGTCTTAGCAAAAATGAATCAAACAA
>JAPFCO010000040.1 GCA_026169505.1 Pseudogracilibacillus sp. | reverse complement strand
TTCTCGTCAAGGTTTGACTTCTTCACCGCCTTTTCTATTCCATTTGCGATCAGCTTCGCAATCAGCCAACCGATTAATAATACAATGATAGCAACAACGAAGTTTTGTATTCCTGTAAAAAAGCTCGCTGTAAAATATGCATCAAAAAAATCCATACATTTCCCTCCAATGTTTTCCTTCTACAAAAATCGTTATACACTTTACATAACCGAAAATCGTCACGATAAAACATTTATTTCAGTTTTTCATTCATTTTAGACAAAAAACCTTTCCCCCCGTGAGGAGAAAGGATAAGCATAACGTTGAGTAACCAATCTTTTAATATGTAAGATTCTACAGCAATAAAGATGGTTATTATCTACTCGATCCATCTTCCGCTTCTAGTAATCGTTTTGTTTTCATAAGTTGTTGGAATTCAGCCTCAAGTTCTGCAGTTGGTTCTATACTTAAACGGCTAATAACTTCCGATATTTTTGTTTCTAATAAAAGTAGTTGTTCTTCCGTTTCATCATGTTCAGCTTTCGTTTCGTTCATTTGATACTGATCGTAATTACCTTCAAATAGGCTAATCTCCTCATTTTCGATGACTAGTAACCGTGTAGCAATTTGTCGTATAAATTGACGGTCATGTGACACAAAGATAATTGTACCCTCATAATCTTTAAGCAGACTCTCTAATGCTTCCATTGCAAATACATCGAGAAAATTAGTAGGTTCGTCTAATACTAATGTATTCACATCTGCTAAAAATAATTTTGCTAAAGCTACTTTGACACGTTCACCGCCACTTAAAACCTCTACCTTTTTATACACATCTTCATCAAAAAAGTGCAATCGTGCCAAAACAGTTCGAATAAACGTTTCATTTTGTTTTGAACTTTCTTGGATATTTTCTAAAATGGATTGATCAACAGCTAATATATTTAAATTTTGACTGAAATAGCCTGTTTTAACTGCTGGAGAAATATTTACACCTGTTGCTTTATCGATGATTTTCTTTATTAAGGTCGATTTCCCACTACCATTGGGACCGACGATCGCTAGTTTGTCACCAGCTTGCACGTAAAAACTTACATCATTCCATAGTTTGCGCTCTGCTATATTTCCTTCTAGCTTTTCGACACGAACGATTCTTCTGTTTTTCAGCTCATCTGCATTAGGTAGATCCATTTTAATTGGTGTTGCCTCTTGAACCTTTTCTACTTTCTCTAGCTTTTCCAATCTTGTTTCTATGGATGTTGCCGTTTTTTGTAATTTCTTTTGTTTTTTTGCAAAATACGGTTTAGAACCTTTTATTCTTGCCTCTGAGCTACTTAGATTTTTTGGCTTTTTAGTCGCTCTTGCCGCTTTTTGCTCTTTTAATCGCTGTGCCGCTTCTAATTGTCGTTTCTTTTTTTCGTATTGCTCATACGCTACTTGTTGTTGATTGTGTTCAATTTCCTTTTGTTTCACATAATCACTGTAATTCCCATTGTATTCTACTAGTTTTCCATCTTCAAGTTCCCATATTTTTGTACATAAAGCATCCAAAAAGGCTCGGTCATGCGAAACAATCATACAGGCGCAATCTAATTTTAATAACGCTTGTTCCAACCATTCGATATGAAGTGTGTCTAAATTTGTCGTTGGCTCATCTGCAAGCAATAGTCCTGGATTGGTTGCAATAGCCTCGTGAATGTACTCTTGTGTTATTTCTCCTCCACTCTTTGTCGTATCTGTCCGCTTCAATTGTGGTAATAATTCACTATGCTTATGACGAATAACACTGCCGTCTTCTAAAATAATCTTCCCTGAAATTATTTGTAATAACGTTGTTTTCCCACTACCATTTCTTCCTACTAAACCAATTCGGTCATGGTCATACACTTTGAATGGATCGACAGCTAGCAATAATCGATCACCAATATAATAAGTTAATTTGTTTGCTTCTAATAAAAGCATCTATCTCAATCCCTTTCTAAAAGAGATAAAGGGACATAAAAAATCCCCCTCTCTATACGTGTATAGAGTAGGAGGTATATCGATCATAGGTAAACTAAATAAAAGACCTTCACCTACCTGAATATCATCCTACTCTGAAAACAATCATAAAAGAACATAAAAAATTCGCGCAGATAGACCTGCAACGTAAAATTCTGCCTTTTATCGTTTTCGAAAAAATAGGATTAATATTTCATGTAGATGATTCCACCTTCCGTTATATAATTACTATAAGCTTAAAGGCTTTATAGAGGATTGTCAATAGTATCATCAAATAAAAAAAGAAGCCATCCACTATAGGATAGCCCTTTTCTAAGAAACTTCGATTGGTTTAAAATTTGATATAACCATCATTTACTTTAATAAATCTGGCTTTTTATCACCCATTGGATTTGTTTGTTCGAATGCGTAGCCAGCATTTAAAATTGCCGCTTCTCCAAACGCTGGTCCCATAAACTGCAAACCAACTGGTAATCCTTCGCTAAATCCACAAGGGACTGATAATGCTGGTAAGCCTGTTAAGTTACCTGGTCCTGTGAAACGAATGATATTATCGATCAAATCAACTTTTTTTCCATTTAAATCTGCCCAATCATCACCAATATCATTTGGTAATACTGGTAAAGTTGGCATCATTAAAATATCTACTTCTGTAAATGCTTGTTGGAAATCTTGCTTCAACTGTCTTCTTACTTGTTGCGCTTGTAAATAATCAACTGCAGATGGTAGCTCCCCTAATTCAAACAGCATCCGGATATCGTTACCGAAATCATCTGGACGAGTCTTTAGATCGCTATGATGAATAGCTGATGCTTCTGAGAGTGACGTCACTAACTCTGCCCATTCCGCATATTTCAATGTTGGAATTTTTACTTCCTTCACTTTCGCGCCTTGTGCTACTAATGCTTCGATTCCTGCACGAACTAGCTTTTCAACTCCACTGTCCACTTCATTAAAGAAGTATTCCTCGTTCACTCCAATGACGAGATCTTTCACATCACCCGTAATTTTACCCACGTAATCATCTACCGGAACGTCAACACTTGTCGGATCATTCTTATCATAACCGGAAATAATTTGTAATAATCCTGCCGCATCTTTAACGGTTTTCGTCATTGGACCTACATGGTCAAGCGACCAAGCGAGTGGGTACACACCATACTTACTCACACGTCCATGTGTCTGTTTTAAACCAACGATTCCACATGCTGAAGATGGAATTCGAATCGATCCTGCTGTATCTGTCCCAAGTGAAGCAACACTAGAACCTACCGCAACTGCTGCTCCAGATCCACCACTAGAACCACCAGGTATTTTCTCTAGATTCCACGGATTCTTCACTGCTCCATAGTGAGGATTATTATTTGTAATTCCCCACGCATACTCATGCATACTAACCTTACCTGTAAAAACAACACCCGCTTCACGAAGCTTTGCAATTACTGTTGCATCATGGTCTGATATAAAGTCTTTATGAATTTTAGATGACATCGTCGAAACTTTGTCTTTAAAATAGACGTTATCTTTAATCCCCATTGGAATCCCATGATACATTCCTTTGTAGTTTCCACCAGCAATATCCGCTTCCGCCTTTTTCGCGTCAGCCAATGCCTCTTCACGGTAAATTTCCATATATGCATTAATTTCACCTTGTGTCGCATCTGCATGATCTAAAATCGCTTCTGTTAACTCGACTGGTGAAAGTGATTTATCTTCTATAAGTGGTGCTAGTTCTTCAACTGGTTTTGCTGCTAATTCTTTACTCAACATGGTCACCCCCTGGAATATTACGCATACCAATATCTGCGTCATCTATTGCTACTCCGTCTAAATCGCCTCTTAAATCCGCCATCCCCTTCCAACGAGTATCAAGGATTTCTAAATGTTTTTCTCTTGCCTTAATCCCTTTGCTCTCTAACAATTCTTTAATGGATAATGACAAACCAAACACTCCTTTTTCATATTATATTTATCTAAATAGACATAACGCCTACCGATATAAGATAAAGCGCTCACATTTCATCAACGCTTACCTATACTTATTGCAATTTATATGCCAACTTTTAAAATAAACGAAACCTTATAAGATCTTCTTGCGACATTTAAACAAAGAACCCTTAGTACATCCCGTTCATCCACCTATTTAAAAATAGTCTATGTCGATAAAAAATGGAGAATTAGATTGAATATTCACGTTATAAACGCTATGATTAAGAGAAGAAAGAAATATTATTGTCCCATATTGAAACCGCTTTCTCACTTTGGGACAAATAGGAGGAAAGAATTGTGCAAATAAAGGTAGGCCTTTTGTTTTCTTTTACCGGGACAACCTCTGTTACTGAAAAAGGACAGTATGACGCTGCTTGTTTTGCTATTAGTCAATACAATAAAGACGAACATCAAATAGAAACTATTTCCAAAGACATTTGCTCAGACCCTCATAAAGCCTATATCGAAGCAGAATCACTCGCTCGTGAAGGCGTCAAAATTTTTATTGGCTGTTACACTTCCGCCTGTCGTAAGGCAATTTTACCTATCTTAGAAACATACGATTGTCTACTCGTTTATCCTACACTATATGAAGGTCAAGAAGACCATCCAAATGTATTTTACACTGGAGAAGTTCCGAACCAACAAGTTCATACATTAATCGATTATTTAATGAATCGATACGGAAAAAGAATTTACTTAATCGGGAATGATTATGTCTATCCACGTGAAACAAACGCACAAGTGAAAGCGTATGTGAAAGAGAAAGGTGGAGAGATTATCGAAGAAAAATACGTTCCATTCGGTAATCGAGAATTCCATCAAACAACACAAGATATTATTTTTAAAAAACCTGATGCTGTTCTCTCTACACTTGTCGGTCAAAGCGTCGTTTCCTTTTATCAAACATACGAACAAATGGGATTACATGCAGATACGGTACCCATTTTCAGTCCAATCACAAAAGAGACGGAACTAGAAGCAATGGGACCCGAAGTCGGTGTCGGACATTATGGTTCCGCCAGTTACTTTCAGTCTTTAGAAAACCCAATGAATCAATCCTTTGTAGAAAAATTCCAAACCTATTTTGGAGAAAAAAGAGTCATTTCCTCCGTTATGTTTAACACATATATCGGTACAAAGCTTATTTTAAATTCGATCATTGACCTAAATAGTTACCATTATACAACAATCTTTGAGCATTTAAGCGGGGTAAAAATGGAAACCGAATGCGGTACATTGCTCATCGATACAGAGAAACGTCATCTATCTCGACCGGTTAAAATCGGTAAAGCTCTGCCTAATGGACAATTTGATATTGTGTGGGAT
>JAPFCO010000268.1 GCA_026169505.1 Pseudogracilibacillus sp. | reverse complement strand
TTGTTAGACCTATTAATTTATGACGCCTCGTACTCTTTTCAACAACATTATCCAACTTTTTTTTATTACCTTACCTTTGGGTGTCTTTTTTACCTTACAGGGGCCAAACGTTATATCCACCAATCAATTATAATAGGTTTTATGGGAGTTATATTTGATATTTTAGCAAGTTTAGGGGAGTTAACATTTCAATATCTGGCATTTGATTCAATTATAGGACGTGTGGATATACATAAAATTAGTATTATTGCCATTTTTCGTAGCTTTTTTACTGTTGGTCTATTAAATTTATTAATTCTTTATAAAACGCGGTTAAAACAGGAGGAAATACAAAAGCAAAACGAACAACTAACCATAGTTATTTCTAGTTTATATGAGGAATCTATTAATTTACGCAAAACCTTAATAAACAGTGAAACTATTACAAAAGACGCCTACAATTTATATCGCTTATTGAAAAACATCGATAATAAAGCAGATCCTATAGTAAACTTACCTCAAATAGCTCTTAAGATTGCTGGTGAAACCCACGAAATTAAAAAGGATAATCAAAGAATACTTGCGGGACTTTCAAAGCTTATTACCGACAAGGGATTCTCTGAGTATATGGAATTAAACAAACTATTAAATATCGCTTTGAGGTCCAATAAAAAATATGCAAATTCCTTAGGTAAACACATTGAAATTTCATCGGATATTAAAGGCGAACATCCTGACTATCATGTATATCAGATTTTTTCAATTATTAATAATGTACTTGCAAATGCGATAGAGTCTATTAAAAACACTGGGAAAATAACTATATATGTATGCAGAGACAACGATATGGTTGAATTTCAAATCAAAGATAATGGTCCCGGTATTGCACAGAATAAAATCCATTTAGTTTTTAAACCTGGATTTACTAATAAATATGATAAAGATGGCAGCTCATTCACAGGAATTGGGCTAACTTATGTAAAGGAATTGGTTGAAAGTCTTGAAGGTGAAATTTATTTACAAAGCAAAGCGGAATATATAAGTGGAACCTTCTTTAAAATAAAAATACCTATTAAAAAATTAACTTTGAAAGGTTGATACCATGTTGTTTTATATAGTTGATGATGATGATGGAACACGTGCCATGTTAGCTGAAATTGTAGAAGATGGAGATCTTGGGGTAGTGGTGGGTGAGTCAGTAGATGGATCAATGTTAGACGAACAACTATTCATCTTGAAAAAGGCGGATATTTTATTAATTGACTTATTAATGCCTATTAAGGATGGTATTGCAACTGTTCATGATATCAAACCGATATTTACGGGAAAAATTATTATGATCTCCCAAATTGAATCAAAAGAATTGATTGGACAGGCTTATTCACACGGTGTTTCGTACTTTATAACTAAACCAATCAATAAAATAGAGGTGTTATCAGTGCTCAAAAACGTTATAGAAAGCATTCATTTGGAAAAATCAGTACATAACATTCACCAATTAGCAGGGAATGTACTCCAGGATAATTTTATACTCAAAGAGAATAATCCCTCAGAGCAGAATCATACATCACATGCCCAATTTCTTTTATCAGAACTAGGGATAGTAGGAGAAAATGGATATCAAGACTTATTAGATATCATAGATTACCTTTTTAAATATGAAAAAGAAGAAACATTTAAAGATGGTATTCCTCATCTAAAGGATATTTATTTAAGGCTGGCGCAGGAGAAAAGGGGAGGATCACCTCAATCAGGAGAGTTAAACCGAGAAATAAAGGCTTCTGAACAACGTATTCGAAGGGCTATTTATCATTCATTGACACACTTTGCATCACTTGGATTAAATGACTTTATGAATCCATCATTTGAAAATTATGCTTCAAGGTTTTTTGATTTCGATATAGTACAAAAAAAGATGAATGAAATCAAAAATAAGAAGTCACTACCATCCTCGCAAATACGAGTTAATACAAAAAAGTTTATTCAAGTTCTATATTTTGAAACACAGCGTTTAATGTCAGGGTTGTAAGAGAGTTACTGTTTATTTTATTCAGTACAGAGCATTGGTTTATGTTAATATTTTGTACATAGGTATTTTTCAGCTAATTGTACCATTAACTCAGCCACCTAAAATAAGCAAAAAGTAGCCATCATAACTTTCCTATAACAATGTCTAGAAAACTTCAAAAAGCTTTATTATATAATTAAAATACATGAATTAACTTTAAAAAAGTCTTGCGGACTCCTCCACAAGACTTTTCATATTACCTATATAAAATTATCCCGTTACAAGATTATAAATTTTATTTCCCAAGCATGTCATCCACTTGATCCCTATTTTCCTCAATCCAATCTTCGGCTGATTCTTCAAAAGGGATACCATCGACTTCGTATGCATACATCATTTGTTCTAAGTCGTCTACTTCAATACTCCAATTCGATAAGATGTCATATGCCTCTGGATGTGTTTCTTCAATTCCTTTATAGGACAGGACGTAGATATTATCGAACTTGAAATTTTCTTTTGGCTCTTCTAAAAACTTCAAATCATATTGGATGAACATCGAATGCGGACGCCATCCGGTAACAATAACTGGTTCTTCTCTACCAATACTTGCATCCAGTTCACCTAGCATCGCGCCTTCACTAGAATAAGCAAGCTCAAACATATCTAACCCATAATCAGTTAATACTTCTTCGGAAATATCTACAATTCCGGCACCAGCACCAATTGTATATACGGTTCCATCAAATTTTTCTGGATTCTTTTTAATATCTTCAATCGAGTCTTCCTCAACATAAGATGGCACAGCCCATCCGAGCGGAGCATCAGTATAGCTTTCAGCAACTTTTATTAGTACATCCTCATATTCATCCCAAAGTGCAGCCTCTGTATATGGAAGCCAAGCATCCATGAAGAAATCAACCTCTT